>NZ_JBQKEH010000013.1:0-64885 GCF_052121415.1 Collinsella sp. LCP19S3_D5 | reverse complement strand
TTTTCTTACGCTCGCGCCTCGACCGAGGTTCGAATCCATGCATGGCTTCCAAAAAAGAAAAGCCCCCGTTGCCGGAGGCTTCAAGTTCGATTGGTGCGGCGTATAGGATTCGAACCTATGACGTTCTGATTCGTAGTCAGACCCTCTATCCAGCTGAGGTAACGCCGCAGCGCAAGACATATGAAACCATTTTAGTTAATTGGAGTCAAGCACAATCTTGATTTTTTTCTAGACCATTTTCCTCATGCAGCTCCGCATGTATCACCGTTTCCCATACGATCGATCGGCTTTTCAACCACATCGAACCCAACGCCGAGTTCCTTCAATAGCGAGCGCACCCGCTGGGCGCAATCATACTCGGCAAACGAGATACTCAGCATGCGTGCCACCTGGCTAGAAGTCCCGACTCCATAGAACCGTTCGAGTGTTGCAAGCCCTTCGTGCGTCACAAAGGTCTCAACTACATGTGGCGACTCCTCAAAGCACCATTGGGTCAACGGACCCTCGCTCGTTTGCCTCACCACCAAGCCACCCATACCCGATGGCTCACACGTAACTAGCAGGTGCTCCCCACCTTCATCGCTCTCAAATAAAACTACCCGCTCATCAAACAGGTCCATCACATCCCCCTTCTCCCGCTCGTATCTAGTAAAAGCATAGCAGGTAGACGAGCGTATACAGAACATTTGTTCGTGTATTTTGTATTGAGCTGTCCGCGCGACATGGTAAGGCTCCGCGCACAAAAAAGGCGCCCCGGATAGGGGCGCCCCCGCAAATCGCTTATGCAGCAAACCTACGCGACCGGCTCGATCTTCTCGAGGCCGCCCATGTAAGGACGCAGAACCTCGGGGATCGTAATGGTGCCGTCGGCGTTCTGGTAGTTCTCCAGAATGGCGGCCATGGTGCGGCCAGCCGGCAGACCGGAACCGTTAAGGGTGTGCAGGTAGCGCGAGCCCTTGAAGTTCTCGGGATCGCGATACTTGATGTTGGCGCGGCGGGCCTGGAAGTCGCCGCAGTTGGAGCAGGAGCTAATCTCCTTGTAGGCGTTGTAGCTCGGCAGCCAGACCTCGATGTCGTAGGTCTGACGGGCAGAGAAGCCCAAGTCGCCGGTGCACAGGCTAATCACGCGATACGGAAGACCCAGCTGCTGAAGCAGGAACTCGGCCTCGGCGGTCATGCTCTCGAGTTCCTCGTCGGACTCCTCCGGCTTGGCAAACTTGACCATCTCGACCTTGTCGAACTCGTGCTGGCGGATGATGCCGCGGGTGTCGCGACCAGCGGAGCCGGCCTCCTCGCGGAAGCAGGGGGTGAAGGCGGTGTAGCGGCGCGGCAGGGTGTCGGCATCGAGAACCTCGCCGGCGTGCAGGTTGGTAAGCACGACCTCGGCGGTGGGGATCAGGAAGTTATCGCCCGAGACATGATAGGCGTCGTCCTCGAACTTGGGCAGCTGGCCCGTGCCAAACATGGTCTGGCGCTTGACGACGATGGGCGGCCACCACTCCTTAAAACCACGGCTAGTGTGCGTATCGAGGAAGAAGTTGATGAGGGCGCGCTCCAGACGGGCGCCGGCGCCACCGAGAACGGTGAAGCGGCTACCGGAGAGCTTGTTGCCGCGCTCGAAGTCGAGGATGTCGAGGTCGGTGCCCAGATCCCAGTGCGGTTTAAAGTCGAAGTCGAACTCACGCGGGGTGCCCCAACGACGGCGCTCGATGTTCTCGTCCTCGTCCTTGCCGTACGGGGTGGCCTCGCAGGGAATGTTGGGCAGGTGAGCCATAAAGTCGTACTGCTCCTGCTCGAGAGCGGTGCGGCGCTCGGCCAGACCGTCGATCTTCTCGTTGACGGCGCGCACGGCCTCCTTGGCGGCCTCGGCCTCGTCCTTCTTGCCCTCCTTCATCAGGGCGCCGATCTTCTTGGACTCGGCATTACGCGTGGCCTGGAGCTCCTCGACCTCGGTGATGACGGCACGACGCTCATCGTCGAGCTCAAAGAACTTCTCGCGATCCCAAGACGTCTGGCGGTTAGCCATGGCGGTATCGATGGCATCGGGGTTCTCGCGAACAAACTTGATATCAAGCATTAGATCCTCCGGCGATATACATTCCATTTAGGTTGCAACCTTGTACATGTATGGGCAAGTATATACTTATGAGCGTTTACGACCCAACTCAACTACGCAAGAAGGCACCCAATGGACGCAGTTTTTTCCTTTTTGTTTGGCACCCGCACCGGTTTTGCCATCCTTTTCGCCGGCGGCATCCTGCTGTTTGCGATTCTTGCCTTTGTAATGGAGAAGCGCACCCATAAGCTCTACGTCGACCGCGGGCCCAAATCCGAAGAAGATCAAGACAGCTTCTGGGACTAACCTGCCATTTAGGGACAGGTTTATTTTGGTCGGTTTTATCTGGGCAAATGCAAGCGCCCCGCAACCGGTATCAACCCGGTTGCGGGGCGCTTTTCGCTATAGAGATAAAACCGCAGGAAAAACCTGCCAAAATAAACCTGTCCCTAAATGGCAGGTTTACTGAAGGGTGGCGTCGATGGCCTTGACCAGGGCGCTGCGCATGCCGGCGTCCTCGAGCGCGACGACGCCCTTGATGGTTGCGCCGCCGGGCGAGCACACGGCATCCTTCATCGCCGCAGGATGCTGCCCAGTTGCAAGCTGCAGTTTCGCCGTACCCAGAACCATCTGGCTCACAATGCGATAGGCGTCAGCGCGCGGAATGCCGTGCTTGACGGCCGCGTCGCCCAGGGCCTCAATCGCCATGGCAACAAATGCCGGGGCGCAACCGCCCACGGTACCACCCACAAACAGCAAGCTCGTATCGAGCTCAACGACAGTGCCAAGCTTTCCGAGCAGGTCGAGCACCACGGCACGCTGCTCGCCGTTGAGCGCAGAGGACTTCTCGCAGGCAATGACGCCCTCGCCCACCGAAACCGGTGTATTGGGGACCGTCGAGATGTGCGCGACACCCGGCAGAACCTGCTCCCACTTGGCACTGTCCCAAGTCCAGGCGACCGAAAGGACGACCTTATCGGCAAGAGTATCCTTGAGCGGAGCGAAGACCTTCTCGATCATGTACGGCTTGACCGCAGCAACCACGATATCGGATACAGCGACAACCTCCGCCGCATCACGACAGGCAAGTATCCCACGCGCCTCACAGCGCTCAACCAGGGCATCGTAGCGGCCCGCGCAGGCACACATGTCGCTCGCAGCCACACCGGCGGCAATCCAGCCATCGGCCATAGCGCTCGCCATATTGCCAAAACCGACAAATCCAATCTTCATATCTCATAGTCCTCTCAGACAGGTTCTTCAAATCGAGAGCTATTGTCCCACGGCATTGTTTCGTGTTGCCGACCTATTTGTGATACGGCTCACCACGGCTAATCTTGCAGGCGCGGTAGACCTGCTCCAGCAGCACCACGCGCGCCAAGTTATGCGGCAAGGTAATGCGTCCAAAGCTGAGCATTTCGTCAGCTCGTGAGCGAACATCGTCGCTCACGCCGTCCGATCCGCCAATCACAAAGGCGATGTCGCTGTTGCCTCGCAACATAAGATCATCGAGCCGCGCCGAGAGTTCCTCACTCGAGCGCTCTTTGCCCTCAATGGCCAGCAGAATCACATGCGCTCGGGGCGGCAGGGCTGCAAGAATCGCCGCTCCCTCCTTGTCGCGCGCGGCATCCACGCCGCCCGCCTTGGCCGGGTCGATATCGGCCACCTCGCGCATATCCACCTTGGCATAGGCGCCCAGGCGCTTGGTGTACTCGGCGCAGGCATCCTTCCAAAAACGCTCTTTGAGCTTACCGACGCATACAACGGTGCACTTCACGCGCGCCTACTCCTTCGAATCGTTTTGAACTTTGCCGGCGGTCAGCATCTGCTCGAACATAGAGGCCGACTGCGAAAAGTCGCTCGGCAGCACGACCGTCGATGTTTTACCCGTGCGAGCGAACTCCGTCATCATCTCGGACCATTGCGTAAACATGAACAGCTGGTTGGCCTCATCGTTGCCGACGCCCGTCTCCTGGATAATCTCGAGCGAATCCTTGATACCCAGCGCGATGGCCTTGCGCTGGTTGGCGATGCCTTCGCCCGCCTTTTCCATTGCCTCGGCCTCGGCGGTCGCCTCGGTAACGCGCTTGATGCGGTCGGCCTCAGCGAGCTCCTGCGCAGCAGCGCGCTTACGCTGGGCGGCGTTGATGTCATTCATAGAGTTCTCGACCTCGGTCGGCAGCGCGATCTTGGTGATGAGCGTCGACACGAGGGTAAAGCCGTAGGCGGCCATCTGCTCGGATACGGTGGCGTTGACGTCCTTGGCAATGTCATCCTTCTTGGCAAAGACCTCATCAAGGGTATAGACAGGGATGGAAGAGCGCAGGGCATCGGTAATGAAGTCGCGCATCTGGTCGACGGGCTCCTGCAGCATGTAGTAGCTCTTGTAGATGCCCGAATCTGCCGGGCCGGCTCCCATGTCATAGCTCACGTGGTACTGAGCAGAGACCTCAAGGCCGATAGTCACGTTGTCCTGGGTCTTAACGTCGATCCCAAAACCGTTTTTCATGGTGCGCAGACTCACCGTGGCGGCCTTGCGGTCGATCACGGGCACCTTCATGTGGAAACCCGCGTTGACGATGCGGTTAAACTTGCCCAGGCGCTCGATGATCACAGCATGCTGCTGTTCAACGACATAGCAGGCGTTGGGAAGCAGTAGCAACAAAATGATGATGGGAAGCAGAAGGCTCGTAAGGGCAGCGATAATACCGGATAACAGCATGGTCTCTCCTCCGATGGGCACACGTTGGCACTAGGATACCCGCACAAAGCAGCCATGTGACACCATCAGGAAGCCCATAACAAAAAAGCTCCCATTGCTGGGAGCTCTTTCAATCAATGGTGCGGGCGAAAGGACTTGAACCTTCATGGGGTTGCCCCCATACGGACCTGAACCGTACGCGTCTGCCAATTCCGCCACGCCCGCGTGCAGGAATTAGAATAACGGAGCGCCACCGTGAACGCAAGACTATTTTTGAAAAAGTTTGCAGGCATTGTCCCACGCAGCTTGCGCAATTGCCTCTGCTTTCTCTCCAGTACGATCGACACGGTCATTAACCAGCGCGTTTGCCGTGATGGAAATCATTGCCGGCTCACACTCAAGACCGCGAATGGGCTCCGGCGCCATATAGGGACAATCTGTCTCGAACAAAATACGGTCGAGCGGGGTCGCCGCGAATGCCTCGCGCACATCATTGTTGCGCTTAAAGGTGGCCGCGCCGCCATAGGCGATGTAACAACCCAAATCCACAAAGCGCTCCATCGTGGCGCGATCCTCGCCAAAGCAATGCAGCACGCAACCGGCCTGAGGCACACCCACCTCGCGCAGCACGTTGTACGCATCCACATGCGAGGAGCGCTCCTCGTCCGTGTCCTCATGACGCAGATGCAGCTCTACCGGCACATTGCGGCGTACGGCAACCTCGAGTTGGCGCGCCATACAGTCGATCTGCACGCTGTGGGGCGCCGGCGCGATGCCGTCGTCGTAATCCATGTGGTAGTCCAGACCGATCTCCCCGATACCGACGCATAAGGGATCATGAAGCGCAGCAACGACCTGTGCATGGATGTCATCGGTATAGTCCGGCGCGCCATAGGGGTGCACACCGGCGAGATACTTTATCTGCGGAATATCCCGCATCGGCAAAATCTCGCGCACCAGCCAGTCGCTATAGTCCGTCACGCTGCGTTTGTCGGCAATGGGATCAAAAATCGTCACCAACAGGTCGACGCCTGCAGCCTTGGCGCGCACAAGCGTCTCGGGTACTTCCTTGCCCCAAAACGAGAGCAGGTGCGCATGCGTATCGGCAAGCGGCGCCAAGGGCGCGGGGCAAGCAACCGTTTTCTTTTTCTTGGTAAACGTCACGCGCTCGTCATTAGGCATCATGGATTAGCTCCTGAGCCAGACGGACAAAATCGGCAACGCCAAGCGTCTCGGCGCGTGTGGTGGGCGCGATGCCGCAAGCCTCAAAGGCGGCATCGAGCACGTCCTTGGCAAAGCCGTTGGCGCTCATGGAATTGCGGATGGTCTTGCGACGCTGAGCAAACGCAGCGTCAATCACGCGGGCCACAAACTCGCGATCAAGCCCCTCGGGCGCTACGCCGTCAACACGGTCGATGCGCACGACGGCCGAATCCACATGCGGCGCCGGCATAAAGCAGCGCGGCGGCACCTCAAAGCGACCCGTCACCTGCGCATACAGGCCGAGCTTTGCCGTATAGCCGCCGTAGGTCTTGTTGCCCGGCGTTGCGGCAATGCGATCGGCAACCTCCTTTTGAACCATGACGACGGCGCGCTTGAGCGCGGGCATCGTCTGGAAGAACTGCAGAATGATCGTCGCTGCCACGTTATAGGGCAAGTTCGCGACAAATACCGTCGGCTCACCGCCCGCGGCCTGCTCAATCTGCTCCGGGCACACCTTGAGCGCGTCGCCCATGATAAAGCGGAAGTTGGCATAGTCGGCGGCATGGGCATCGAGCACCGGCTCGAGCTCGGGATCGGCCTCAATCGACGTGACGCACGCCGCCTCCTGAAGCAGCGCAAGCGTGAGCGTTCCAACGCCCGGACCAACCTCGAGCACGCGCTCATCGCCCGCAAGTTCGGAAAGCTCGCAAATACGCTCGATCACATGGTTGTCGATCAGGAAGTTCTGGCCCAGGCGATGCTTGGTCGCAAGGCCAAACTCCTCCAGCAGCTCCCTTGTTGCCGTGGGGTTTGCCAAAGGCGAAGTTGTCATAGTTGCCTCCTTAGCATGGTGGCGGCGTCTTGAAACAAAAGGGCATGGACCGTTGCGGCCATGCCCTTACACCTAAACAGCAGATTGCCGATATGGCGCGCGGCGTCTTAACCCAGGCGCGGGAACAGCGGCTCACCCTTCTCGACGGGCTGACCACCGGCAAGCAGACCCCAAGCGCAAATGCCCTTGAGATCGTCGCTCGCGGCCTCGTCCTCGCACGACAGGCGGCGCAGGGCCTCGGTAGAAGTCTGGGGCATGAGCGGCATCAGCAGGTGAGCGGCAATGCGGATGGCCTCGAGGAGGTTGTAGATCACAAACGCCAGCTCGTCGGCCTTGGCCTCGTCCTTGGCAAGTGCCCAGGGCTCGGAGTCCTCGATGTAGTGGTTGGCGGCGTGGATGAGCTCCATAACCTCGTCTTTGGCTCCACCGTAATCGAGCACGTCCATCTTGGCCATGTAGCGCCCGGCCAGGCCATCGGCGATCTTTGCCAGCGGGTTATCGAACGCATCGAACGATGCGGGCTTGGCGGGCGCGCAACCATCAAAGTACTTACCGCTCATGTTGAGCGAACGCGAGATGAGGTTGCCCCAGCTGTTAGCGAGATCGGCGTTGTAGACCTGCTCCATGCGATCGAAGCTGATAGCGCCGTCGGTGCCGGGGACCACGTCGGTCATAAAGTAGTAGCGATAACCCTCGACGCCCAGCATGTCGATAACATCCAGCGGGGCAATGGCGTTGCCACGGCTCTTGGACATCTTCTCGGCCTTGCCAGTCTCGGCATTGCGCACGGTCAGGAAGCCGTGGGCAAAGACGTGCTCGGGCAGAGCCTCGCCAATGGCCATGAGCATAGCGGGCCAAATGACGCAGTGAAAGCGAATGATGTCCTTGCCCACAATGTGGAACTGCGCAGGCCAGCGATAGGCCAGCTCGGCACGGGCCTCGTCGGTGTCGACACCGTAGCCGACAGCCGTCATGTAGTTGAGCAGCGCGTCGAACCACACATAGGTCACATGGCCCTCATCGAATGGAACCTGGATGCCCCAGTCAAAGCTCGTACGGCTCACGGAAAGGTCGTTGAGGCCGCCCTCGACAAAGCTACGCACCTCGTTCATGCGGAATGCAGGCTCGACGAAATCGGGATGCTCGTCATAGAGCTTGAGCAGCTTGTCCTGGAAAGCGGAAAGCTTGAAGAAGTAGGACTCCTCCTGCACGCGCTCGAGCGGACGATGACAGTCGGGGCACAGGTGCTGGCCGACGCTGCCGTACTCCTCGTCACCCTTCTGGACCTGCGTGTCGGTAAAGTAAGTCTCGTCGGGCACACAGTACCAACCGTCGTAGCTGCCCTTATACAGGTAGCCAGACTCCTTCATGCGCTCCCACAGATACTGCACCGCATGATGCTGGCGCGGCTCGGTGGTGCGGATGAAGTCGTCGTTGGAGATCTCGAGTTTGCTCCAAAGCTCCTTGAAGTGCGGAGCCTGGCTGTCGGTCCACTCCTGCGGCGTCATGCCATGCTTGGCTGCGGCCTCGGCGACCTTCTCGCCGTGCTCGTCCATGCCGGTCAGGAACTTGACGTTATAGCCAGCGGAGCGGCGATAGCGAGCCTGAACGTCGGCGATGATGGTGGAATAAGCCGTGCCCAGATGCGGATCGGCATTGACGTAGTAGATGGGGGTCGTGATAAAGAACGAAGGCTTGCTTTGATCCATGGGGTTTGTCCTCCAGAAAAACGTTGCATACAGGGGATGATTCTAACGCAAGGGCTGGATATCCTCCATCTATTGCATATTGAGCACCATGGCATAGACATCGCGTTTGCGGCGTGAATACTTCTGAGACAGACGCTTGGCCACCGCAGAGGCGGGCTCCCCCTCCTCGAGCGCGGCGCGGATATCCTCGCGCAGGGCCTCGTCGGGATCCGCTGCCGCTGCGCCAACCGGCACGATGCCGGTCTCCTCGTCTTCACTCGGTGGCGCGATGACCAGCGCAATCTCGCCCTTTACTTCGCCGCGAGCACGCAGCCCCTCGGCAAGCTGGGCGGCGGTCCCGCGCAAGACCTCCTCGTGCAGCTTGGTGAGTTCGCGGCAGACGGCAACCTCACGCTGGGGAAAGACCTCTGCCACGGCCTCGAGCGTCGCCACGATGCGATGTGGAGACTCGTAGAAGATGAGCGCGCCGGGCACCACGGCAAGGCGCTGCAAACGGCGTACGCGGTCGCCGTGCTTTCGGCCCAAAAAGCCCTCGAAGAAAAAATGCTCGCAGGGAATGCCGGACGATACGAGCGCCGTGACGCAAGCAGAGGGGCCGGGAATAACTTCGACGGGCACATCGGCCTCGCGCGCCGCCTCGACCAGCGCCTGGCCGGGATCGGACACGCTCGGCATGCCGGCATCCGAGGCAAAGGCAAGGGTCTCACCCGCCAGCAGGCGGTCGACCAGACCGGTGGCGCGGCTGGCGATCACATTCTCGTCGCAACGGACAAGCGGCTTGGAAATTCCCAGGTGCATCAGTAGCTTTGAGGTCACGCGCGTGTCTTCGCAGCAGATGGCATCGGCGGCGGCAAACGCCTCGCCAACGCGCGGAGACAGGTCGCCCAGGTTGCCGATGGGTGTTCCGACCACATAGAGTTTGCCCGTACGGGCGCTGTTTTGCGTCATATCAACCTATTCAATCATGCCGCGCTCGAGCGTACCGAGCGCCGCGCGGGCGTCCCATGCTGCGATGCGTTTCTCGGTCTTCCACGTTTGGAAGAACCAACCGGCAGCCGGCGCAAACGAAGCCAGCTGGTTGGCGATAAACACGCGCTCGTAGGCATTGCGGCCCTCGGGCGTAACCGACGAGTTGGCAAAGATCGCCGCGCCCGACCATTCGCCCACCAGCACGGGGAACCCAGTTGAAATCGCTTCTTTAAGCTCGCGCTTGTTACGCGAAATCGCCGTCGTCAGCCCGCGGGGGCTCGTGATGTCGAGCGCATGCTCGTCGCGGTAATGGTACAGGTGAAGGTCCATGTAGACGTTCTTGTACTTGGCGCCGCGCATAAAATGCTTCCACTCGCCGGGATGTCCTGAGGACGAAAAGACGACGATCTTATCCTCGGGCATATACGAACGGACGAGCTCGTAGGCATCGCGATAGAAATTGCGCAGGTAGTGGGCCGGAATGCCATCCGTCATGGTAAAGAGACTCTTGCGGACACTCATTCGAGGTGCATCCAGCAGCTCAATGCCCAGAAGGCTTTCGGCTTCGCCGTAGCGATCGGCCAAACGCTCCAGCACGTCGAGCGCAACGTGACGACCGTTGGTGGACGAATGCCACTCGGCAACAGCCTCCGGCGTGGTGGGCGAATCGTTGGAATCGCCCTGGCCACCGGGCACAGTCGCTAGATCGAGCAGCACGCGAATGTCGTACTTGGCAGCCCACTCAATTGCACGGTCAATGTAGTCGATAACCGAAATGTAGGACGCATCGGACTCCTGCGAGCCAAAGGCATACCAGGGCACCGGCAAACGCACGGCATTGAGACCAATCTGCGCCATACGGCGAAAATCATCTTCGCTTACGAATGTCTCATAATGGCGACGCATGCGCTCGTTATAGGCAGCAGTGCCCATGGCTTCTTGCAGTTCCGCCGCATTGGACGCACCTGTCGCCGCGTACAGCGACGGGGTCACCCAAGGCTCGGGAATAAACCAGCCAGAGAGATTAACGCCGAGTATCCTCTCCATCACGGCCCCCTTCGAATCGTGCAGGGCGAACCCGCATCGTATTGCATAGGAAAAGTATCGTTTTGAGTATACCCGCGCACACGGACAGCCGATCGAACGGTCTGCAAAGTGGCGCAAAAGTAGGAGTAATGTCTGGGCGGGCACACCCGAGATGGTACGCCAAGATGTGCACGCGCGCCGAAGGCAGGCGCCGGAAGGCGCATCCCGTTTTTTTGCTCAATAATGGAATGCATTTTCCGCCAGCGGGCCCAACCGGAAAGCATGTCCCGTAATTTCACGTCATTCCGGGTCGCATTTTCCCAAGCGCCCCTAAAGCGGAAAGCGCATCCCGCTCAGGATTGAAATTCTGGGATGCGTTTTCCGCGGGTCCACATAAAAGAAAAGGACCTCTTTGCAGAGGTCCTAGTCAATTCAAGGTGGCGGGGAAGGGAATCGCGTCCGCGCGCTGCGCGGACGGACCGCTGCGGCGCTTGCGCGCCTTGCGAGCTACGCTGGCAAACGCTATCGCGTTTCCTCAGCTCCGCGCCCTCTCGGGGTTCGATTCCGTGCGGGGGCTACATAAAAGAAAAGGACCCCTTTGCAGAGGTCCTAGTCAATTCAAGGTGGCGGGGAAGGGAATCGAACCCCTGACACGAGGATTTTCAGTCCTCTGCTCTACCAACTGAGCTACCCAGCCATTTGAGGTGTGCCTTGTTTCAAGGCTTGATTAGTATAACCAAGGACGCGCTCCGGTCAACCGAGAATTTGAAAAAAGTTTTTGGACACCGCCTCGGTTCTGTAAAGCAGCACGTCAGAGACATCAACCGGCCGCAAGAAATTTTTCGCTCAGGGCCTTCAAGCCTGCACTCGTTGCAAGACAGTGGGCGATACAAAGATTGAAGGGCGTTCCAGCACCGCCCAAGCACCGGGACAGGAACACATGCGCCAGGGGCGGACATTTTCGTAGCGTGCAAGGATATTGCCGCTGCAATCAATAAAGGCAATGTCGATGGGATAAGCCATAAAACAGGTGTGAACCGAAGAGCAGCACGGAAACGCCATGACGAGCGGCAGTCCGTCAGCCGTAATCGGCACGCGGCCCAGCATGCCGCGCAAGCGTGCGCCAAACGATTCTGCCACCATAAACTCTGCCGGCGACCAACCGAGCCTATTGAGCGCACGCGCGTAGGCGATATAAGACAAGACGGCGCTCACATGACCACCCCCGGTCGCCACGGATCGACCGTAACCGCGCGCTCGTGCGACAGCTTCGCCGGCGTCCCCAGAGAAACGCCGGCAATGCTGAGCAATCTAGGCCACGGCTCATAGTACATGACGCAGGCATAGGTCCTAAACGTCCCGGACAGAGAGAGCAAGCCGCCATCAGACGACGCCGAGCTCTGCTCGCTCGAGACCTCGACCTGCAGATTATAGCCCTGCATAGCCGCCTGAATCTCGGACTGGACACGCATCGAGGCATCGACAGAGCTCTCATCGCCCTCCCCTTCCGGCGCCACAGCGTGCGCCAGCACGATATCGGGCACCACGCGATCGAAGCGCGCAACGGCGCCAGCAAAGACCATGACGTTGTACACAATGAGCGCAAGCGCCAGCAAAACGGGAGCGACCACGGCCATCTCGACCGTCGCCTGGGCGCGCTCCTCGTACAAGACTGCACCAACGCCCATTACGATCCACCGCCCAAGGCGCCCGCCAGCGTAGCGACATCGACGGTAAGCGGGATGGAACCACCGCCGGGCAACGGAATCTCCGCAAGTGTGAACACCGTACCGCTAATGGTGCGTTCGACTTGATATTCCAACGCCTCGCAGAGCGCCTTGGGATCCGTCACGCCCAACGGAATACTTCGCAGTTTGTCTTGCGCTTGAGAGAGACCGGCAATGTCAGACCCCGGACTCTTAATGACGTTAGCGGAATCGGTCAGCACCGGCTTTCGCAGGCGCAAGTCGCACGGTTCCAAACCCAGCGCCGCCACGGACGCCGAAACGGTATCGCCGAGCCACGATGCAATGGAGCCCAACGCGCCGCTGCCCCCTCCTAGGTCTTTAATCATCTCGTCCATAAGTTCGTCGGCCGAACCTTGGATGTCTCCGTATCCCACAAGCAGGCGTCCCCAAACATCCATGACGCCATCGAGTACGCCGGCAACGCCGCCCGAGCGCTCTTCCAGTGTCGAGAAAAACCGCGAGAGCACGTTGTTTTGCGCCGTCGCGTTGTCGGGAGCCAAGACCGCGGCAGAGATTGCACCGCGACTGCCGAGCGTAACCGGCTTATTGAATGAAGAGTTGAGCTTACCGGGACTGGTCATATCGCCCGAGACCGCAAAGGAGACCACGCCGTTTCGGCCGGGCGGGGCGATACGCGGCCGCTCGCCCGAAAGCGCCTTGATGGCCTGGTCAAACGCATTGCCCGCACGGTCGGCCTCATCCTCGGTCTGACGCTCAAGTTCGAGTTCTTTGTTGCGGCAGTCGACGTAGTCTTCCAGGGCATCTTTGAACTTGTCAAAGTGGTATTCGAAGCCGTTTTCGATAGAAGTCGAAGGCGCTGCAACGGCACCGAGCGACGAAACGCCAAAATGGCATCTGTTGCATCTGTCCTGCCCGTCATAATCGGCAACCGAGGCTAACCCGCCTGGCGACCCCTTCTTATAGTTGGGGCAACTCGTTCCGTAATGCAGATACGTCTTGTCATCGATGGTACTAATTGGCCACGCCGCATCGGTATAGAGTTCCGTCGCTCGCACCTCTTCAGAGTTGCGCGGCAACAGCGGGATATGGGAAGTGACTTCATCTCCGTCCTCGGTTACATATGCACGATTGACCTCTGTACTCGCATAGGTGTAAAACGCCTTGCGCGCCGCCGACTCCGCCTTCGTCTCGACGCTTGAGCCCTGAGGTGCCTCGTTTGCAAGGCGCGAGCGGTAATAGGCCTTCGCGCGATCGAGCGCCACTTGCGGCTCCCATGTGACACTCGAGGCATAGTGCGGATTCTCAATATCCGAAAGCTTCGCCAAGCTCCTAGCGCGTTCCCACATGCACGAACAGCTTCCGACTGCGCCTCTGTCCGATCCGCCGCAGTCGGCAAGCCAGGCGCGTTCCTTGGCCTTTGACGTTTTCTCGGACGCTTTCTTCAGTTCCTTGGCAGCATAGTCAAGGTCTTTTGAGGTGCTCTCGATGGCATCGGTCGAGATTTCTGACCCCTCGAGCGCAACAAAGTCCGACTCCGATGTCCTGGGCACGGCGAGCGCTGTGCCGGTATAGATCACGTTATCGGTATCCTGCGCCGAAACAGCCTGCGTAGCTCGCGCGGCAACCAGATATGGCAGAGCCGTTTCGACTTTTTGCAAACCCTCCGACGCACTTTTGGCAAACTTATTGCGCGTTTTAATAATCTCAATCCCGGTATCGACCATATCGCTTGCGGCTATTTTCCCACCCGGCACCAGCATGGCAACCAAGCCGGTGCCGATTGTGGCAAACCCCGCCAGGCCCAAGCTCAAAATGCTCGCATCCACCACCGTGGCCGCTGTATGGTAGGACGATATCACGTTGGCACCCGCCAGAGCACCGCTATCGGCCGCCACCTGGGTATCCCCGGCACGCGACATACTCCATATCGCCGCCGTCGACGAAAACAGCAGCGTAAGCACCACAAGTATGACGACCGCCGAAGAAAGCGTAGTGTAGGCACCGTCCTCGATAAACAAGTCGATACCGGAGCGGCCCATGAAGCCGCCCCGCTTGCGGCGGGCATTCGACCGGCAACGGCACACGAGCCCTCGCATCATTCGCAGCAGGCGACGCCTAATCCCACGCGGCAATCCACGAATCATAGTCTCCCTCCAGCCATCCGGGACGCGATCGGTACGAAACGTCGACTTTCAACTCAACATTTCCTCCTCCCCCCACATTGCCCATGGCCTGCGCGAACGCGCCGATCACGGGCAGCGGCTTTACATCACCCGCGATAGATACAGACGAAACGCCCCCTGCGTCCGCCCGGCCAAGCTCGATATCCCACGACAGCGGTCCGCCGGCGTGAAAGATCGAGACATCGGGCACCGCGGCGAGACGGCGGCGGGCAAACTCCTTGAGGTCGTCGTCCTCCGCCGTCGTCGTGGTCATGAGCCGCGCCGTCTCGGCGGCGGCAGACTCCATGACCGCACGCGTATAGAGCAGGCACACCGGCTGCAGCGCAAGCAGGATGAGCGTCAAAAACGTCGGCAGCAAAAAGGCGGCCTCGACCGTGGACTGCGCCCAATCCTCGCGCGCGATATCAATAGAGTGCGATGTCTTTGGCGCCTGCGGCGGCGTCGATAACCGATGTCGAGGCGACGCCATGGGACGCCGCCCGTGCAGCCAACGCCGCCAAGCGTCCGTCGGTGCCGGCGCGCCAAAGCCCCGCAATCGCCAGCACGATGGAAAGCAGCGCCATGGTGACGATGGCGTACTCAACGGTCGATTGGGCAGACTCCTCGCGCAAAACGTCAAGCATTTCACGATCCCTCCTTTGACCCCGATGCTTGCGGAACCAAGCGCACCGCGCGTAAGCGGCACGAGGCGTCGCCGGCATCCGCGGCAACCGTCACCATGTCGACCCAGCCGCGCCCATCGCGCACGATGGCGCCCCATACGTTGCCCTTGATGTCGAGGTAACCGCTTAGAGCGAGCTGGGCTGTGGGCACCTCGCGATAAACACGCAACAGGTCCGCGGCAGCCTCGGTCATCGGTCGCTCCTCGGCCCATGTCAGCCGGGCTGCGACTGCGTTGTCCGCAGATGGACCCGCCGCAGCATCCGCCCGTTCGTCGAGGGCGCGCAGAAAAGTTTGTGCCGTGACGGCGGCATCCCTGTCGGCCGTGTCCCGCGCTTTGTCATCGGGAGGCGCCACCGCGCCCGAGCTCCCATCCGCGACGGCCCCAGAACGCTGCTGTCGCACGGCATTCAGCCCCCAGAGCGTCGCCGCAATCGCCACAATCAGGCAAGCGAGCACCAGCAGCACGCCAACAGAATGCCCGCCTTCTACAGGCTGTTGATGCCGTCTTTGATCGCGTTCCATAGCTTTTCGACGTTGCCCTTAAATGCAACGATGGCAATGATCGCGATTACCACGAGCACGCCGACCAAGATGGCGTACTCGGTGGTACCCTGCGCGCTTTCCTCCTGCACCAGCGCCTTGGCACGTTGACAGGAACGCATTGCACGGTAAAGCGTCCGACTCCAAACCCTACCCATAACGTCAGCCATTTTGTTCATGTATTCCTCCCTACATCATCCCGCCTGCTCCCAGCAGCGGGCCCAATATGGATAACAGCAGTGCCGGCAAGATGAGCGTGCCGGTGGGAATCAGCAGCTTGACGGGCGCTCGTTCAATCTCGCGCTCGACCGCGGCACGATGGGCGGCGCGGATCTCGCGACTTTGGGCAGCAAGGGTCTCGGCAAGCGGGGCACCCAGGGCGAGCGCTTGACCCACCGTAATGGCAAAGGTCTCGAGCGCCCGCACGTCCAGGTCCTGCGCGGCCGCCAACAACTCGTCCTCGCGCGCTCCCACGCCCACCTGCCACGCCATGCATGCCCGTTCAAGCCGAACAGTCAGCGCCGATCGACGATTGGCGCAAAAGATCTCGAGCGCCGCATCGAACGAAAGGCCGGCGGAAAGCCCCAGACGCACCACATCAATCATCTCGGATACCTCACCGAGCGAAACCTGCGCTGAGTTGTCCACGCCAAATGCGCCCCTCACCCGCGCAATAGCGGCATCGATCATCGAATGGGCCGCAGCAACGACCAGCACCGCCTCGCCCCTGAAAATCTCCATGGTCTTGCGCACATCCGAGCGCTCCAGGCCCGTCGCGACAAATACGCCGAAGGCGCACAGGCAAGCCGCGGCGGCAACCAGGGCGCTCACAGCTCCACCCGCATAATGCGCCGGATAACCACCAGGGCGACGCCGTTAAGGGCAAGCCCCAGAACCACGGCGCCGGCGCCTACCGGCGTTGCGAGACCGTAGCGAAAATCTGCCGAAAGCAGGGCCAGCACCGCGCACATACCCGCCGGCATCGCCGCGACCATATGCGCCGACATGCGCGCCTGCGACGTTTTGACATCCAGGCGGCGCTTGAGCTCGATACGCTCCCCCACCATGCTCGACGCCTCGGACAGCAGATCGGCAAGCGGGGCACCGGTCCGCTGCGACACCTTGAGCGCCAACGCGACAAGCGAAAGCCCGGGGGCGTCGATGCGGACAAGCAGGTCGTCGAGCGCATCGGCAGCCGAAATGCCGCAGTCGATCGCCGCCGCTACCCGCAGAAACTCGGTATGCACCGGCTCTTGCACGTGAGCGCCCACAAACCGCATGCCCTGGGCCAGCGAATGTCCCGAGGCAAGCGACATGGAAAGTGCCGTAAAGGCCTCGGGCATGGCTTCCTCCACATCGCGCTGCTCGCGTCGGTGGTCAAAGATGTCGCGTGCGGCGCCCGCGGCAAAGGGCGCAACCGCCCCCAAAACAAAGCCGATGGGCGATAGCGACACCACGGCAAGTGCAAGGCAGCAGACGCCACTCGATAGCAACAGGAACGCCAAGCGTGAAGCATCATCCTCAACGACAAGACCGATGCGGCGCACGGGAACCAACGATACCCAGGAGCGGGCGATCTTTTTTAGCAGATCATTTTTCACCAGCTCGCGTGGCAGCTTCTCGGCCACCGATTCAAACATATGGCGCACCAGCTCCGCCGGCGGCACCCTCGGCACATGAGGCTCCACTCCGCATACCGTCGCGACCGAAAACCCGGCAAGGCCCCCTACGACGAGGGGCACAACGACCTCCATTCGTCCACCTCCTCCTGCGTAAGCGTTCCCGAGCGCAAGCCCTCTGCGATAAACGGCGGCTCGCGGTTGAGGGTCCAGGTGCGCTCGGCGGCATCGAAGGTCACGTAGCGCTCGAGTTCCACGCCACCCGACGCGCCGCGTCGCACCCCCGAATAGGAGGACACAAAACGCCGGCCGTCCGCATGGCGCTCGGACATCACGATGCCGTCGAGCGCCATAGCGATTTGTTCCTCGATGAGCTCGCTCGGCAGATCGATGCCATAGCGCGCAAGCAGCGTCAAACGCACCACGGTCTCTTGCTCGGTGCCCGCATGAAGCGTGGTGAGTACCACGTGTTGGTTTTCCCTATTAAGTGAACTGTTAATTCGCAATATGCATTCTTGCAGGTAAAGGGCTAAATCTCACTTCTTGCCCCGTCTAACGGGGCAAGAAGCGTGCCCGCCGAAGCGGACGCCATTTCACATTACGCCGACAAAAGATTCGGCTCACTTTCCCTCCCGATTCGTTCGCTCCCGTACTTCGCCCGAATCTGCTTCATGCTCGTTTTGCCCCGGCTCCATTTGCAATCATCCTCCGCATGACGCCAGTACCACTTGCGCTTGCTCCTGCTCCACATGCAGCCTACGGATTTCAG
Source organism: Collinsella sp. LCP19S3_D5 (assembly GCF_052121415.1). NCBI lineage: Bacteria > Bacillati > Actinomycetota > Coriobacteriia > Coriobacteriales > Coriobacteriaceae > Collinsella > Collinsella sp. LCP19S3_D5. The sequence continues at coordinate 46,906 of NZ_JBQKEH010000013.1, read as the reverse complement.
GATTTCGCGGCTCTCGTAGGTATCGCCGCCAATCCACAGCCAAGCGCCGCACAGCTCGACTTCAACGCCTTCGATACCGAGCAGAACATCGACGACAGCGCGGAACTCCTCGGGCGTCTCGGTCGTTCTGCGGACATCGCTGCCAGGCCTATCAGCCTCTTCGTTCTGCATATCGCGCAGAACCTCGAAAACGCGGTCGTGCTCGGCGTTAACCGCCTTCATGGTCGCCTCGTCGCCTCCCATATCGGGATGGTGCCTCATGGCGAGCTTCTTGTAGGCGGATTTGAGTTCGTTGAGGTTCTGGCAGTGGTCGAAGTACATTTCCGGCTCCCGTCTCTCTTGGGTTCGCTGCTTGCGAATCAAGCGGCTGCTTGATTCGCTTTCTTAAGGCGAATCCCTCGGGGCGGTTCGGGGTCAACTTCCGTCACAGGCGAAGCGCAAACCTCCACCAATCGGCCCCGGCCGATTTGTGCGAGGTTCTGTGACGCGTTGTTGACGCCGAGGCGACGCGAGGAATGCACGGGTAAGCCTTCGCGGCATAGGGTGCCTGCACCCTATTGAGCGATGGGGTGAGCACAGCGGCAGGGGCAACGCCCCTATTGAGCGGACCCGGGTAAGCCGTCGGCTAGGGGCTAGCCCCTGTTGAGACCGGGAAGGCCCAGCGGCCCGGGCGGAGCCTGTTGAGCGCGGCAAGGAGCGCAGCGACGCGCAGCGCTTCGAATCGCAACGCGAGACGAAGTGCGGAGGGCCCCGCAGGGCAGGTGGCGGGACGAAGTCTCGCCTAACCTGCTACGCGAGACTTCGTCCCGCGTAGACCTTTCTCGATATGGGCGCAGATTGGACGCTATGACCCCCTATGAGCTTGGTATTTTTCTTATTCTTGCCGTCAAGAAATCGAAGGACCTCGATTGAATTGGAGGCGAATCTTATGGCGAATCTGCAAGGCTACACTCAGGGCGCGGTCGGTCACATGCTCAACCACTACTCCCGGCACGACGGGGACCCGCATCAGGAGCACTACCGCTACGGCAATCAGAAGATTGACCCTACGAGGACTCACCTGAACTACGCCCTCTACGAACGACCCGACCCGGGAGAGTTCATCAGCAGGAAGGTCGAGGAGGCCGACACCAAGCCGAACAAGACCACCAACGTCATCAGCGACTGGGTGGTGACGCTGCCGAAAAATCCCCGCCTGAAAGGGCGCGAGCGGGAGTTCTTCGAGCAGGCGTATGAGTTTCTTGGGGGTAAGGTCGGAGGAATCGGGAATGTCGTGGGAGCTTACGTGCACATGGACGAGACCTCCCCTCACATGCATTTCTGCTTCGTTCCCTCTTGCGAGACGGTCAAGATGACCAACGACAAATCTCACCCCCTTCGCTGGACCAAGCGCGACGAGATGAAAAATCCCGAGCACAAGGCAGGCGAGGTCAAGCGCGACAAGAAGGGTACCGTCCGCTACAAGCGCGTCGCGGCGACCGATGATAACGGGAACCCCATCACGAGCAAGACCATTTCCCAGTCCAAGATGTTCAGCCGTTCCGAAATGCAGGATTTCCACCCGGCCCTTTCAGCCCACATGGAGCGTCATTTCGGGTTCGATGTTGGCATCGAGCTTGAGGACGAAGGCGACAAGCTGCTCTCCAAACTCGCCCATGGGGAGTACATCGAGGCGAAAACCAAGCTTGAGGCAATCCGAAGTGAGGTCAGCAAAGAGGGCGAGGAAATCTCCCGCCTCAGGGACCGACGAGAGGAAATCAAGGCGCTCGCCGACGAGGAGTCTTCGCGATTGGAGTCCCTTCAACGCTCGCGAGAAGGAGCTGAGGAGCGCGTTGAGGTCTTGGAGGCCGTCCGTTCCGAATGCGGCGCCGCCGACGCTGCGCCTCTCAGCAGAAAGGGCTCGCTCCTCGGTCGCGTCGCTTCTCTCTGCTCTGGATTCATCGAGCAGCTAGGGGCGCGGGCGGGCAAGCTCGGCGCGGGCATCCGCGAGAGATTCGGCCAAGCCACAAGGCGAAATGCCCCGGAGGCATCCGGGAGGAGCTTCGAACCTGCCAGCCGGCGCGACTTCGCACAGCACGCTCCATCGGCTCGGCAGACGCAGGCAGTTATTCAACCCCAGTTTTAGGGAGGCAAACAATGGCTCGTATTGAAATCATGTACGAAAACGGCTGTGTCTGGCAGTGTGACACGAGTGGCATCGGCGAGGGCGACGTGGGTAAGATTGTGGCGTGCAGCGAAACGGTCTGGCTGCGCGACGGTTGGCTCCTCTACTCCACCCGGGTCCTTCCGTGGAACAGCAAGAGCTGGCGCAAGCCCTTCGCCGTGACGAAAGAATGGTCGAGCAGCACGACGGATTACATCCAGAGTGGCAAGAACCGCATCGAGAACAAGGACGGCTCGATGCGCACCGAGCGCATGAAGGCCCTTGAGCAGTACCCGCAAACCTTCTATACGCTCCGCACGAACAAGCAGCTGGAAAATGCCCTCTCAATCACCGTCAACGGTGTTCTCGCGTACGTCCGCGAGGACGGCGAGCTTGTTCCAGCAGCACGCATCGGGATGGAAGACAATGAGCCCGAGGCAACCACATCCGAGACGAGCGAGGATAAGCGATGAGCGCCCTGTTGCCCTTGAGGTCGGCAAGCTCGACACGCGAGCACGACCCCCTGTGGGAGGATGCAACGCTCGCGCTGGCGTCCCGCCAGCTCATTGGTCGAGTGCGCCGCGCTGAACGACGCAAGGCCTCGACCGAGGGCCTAAAGCGCGAATCCGGTGGCAGGGAGGCCTCCCAGAACCGCAAATCGAGGCTAAGGAGCATTGAACTGCGCTACCGTGACCTCCTCAACCCCACGATAGCGGACGAATACCAATACGAATAGAGAAGCGCCCGCGATGCGGGCGCTTCTTCGTTTACTCGGATATTTTATCGGCTCCAAACGACCAGATAAGAAGCTCGTAATCCTTCTCATCTTTCGGGTACGAGTCCGGGTCCAAGCTTTCTGTAAACTCCGCCCATGTACGCACTTTTCCGTCATCGCATAGATAGCAGGCGCTCCGATTGGGCTCCGTCCAGTCTTTTTCTTCTATGACCATTAGCCCTCCTAGTGGGGATGTGCGGCAGGACATACAGAATTTGTCCGTGTGACTCTATACTATATCGCTTGCCCAATTGAAGTAATTGAGTAACTGACTTGTATAATGGAAGCACGCGATGGGGAAGGTGGAAAATGGCAAGCAAGAACACGCTGCTCAAGCCCGTATTGAAATGGGTCGGAGGCAAGCGCCAACTTTTTGACGATATTCTCCCCCTATTGCCCTCAGCACCCAAGGTGTATGTGGAACCATTTCTAGGAGGGGCAGCGGTTCTTCTGGGGATGCAGCCGAAACACGCCATCGTTAATGATTACAACGCGGAGCTTATTAATGTTTATCGAGTTGTCAGGGACGAGCCCGACAAGCTCCTAGACATCTTGCGTGAGCATAGCGAAAAAAATACTAGCGAGTATTACTACAAGATAAGAGGTCTCGACCGTACAGAGGGCTTTAGCGCCCTAGACCCTGTGGTTCGCGCCGCGAGGATTATTTATCTAAATAAGACCTGCTTTAACGGCCTGTATCGGGTCAATTCTTTAGGACAGATTAACTCTCCATATGGTCGTTATAAGAATCCCAATATCATTAACGAGGTTGGTATTCGAGCGCTTTCTCGCTATCTCCAAGGTGATATTGACATTCGCTGCGGAGATTATGCAGATTGTCTAATCGACTTGCCGAAAGGGGCATTTGTCTATCTGGACCCTCCCTACATGCCGCTTAACACCACATCTTCCTTTACTGGCTATACAGAAGGAGGGTTCTCGTATGACGAACAAGTCAGGCTTCGGGATGAATGCCTCAAACTGCGCGAACAGGGGATTCGCTTCATACAGTCCAACAGCGACTGCCCTGAGATAAGGAGCCTCTATAAGGACTTTGAAATAAAAACTGTTCAAGCGAAGCGTGCCATCAACTCTAAGGGGTCTGGGCGCGGAGCTATAAACGAGGTGCTTATCCTTGGCCGATAAAACGAGCGAGGCATGGGAGAAATACCTTGTCGCCCATCCGGAAGTCGAAGAAACCATTGCTCTGAACGGGGTTTGCGAAGTAACGGCTGAAAGCATAAAGCAATTTCGCGAGCCCCGGCTCATGACGAAACATGACTCTATAGATGGTGTGCCCAAACCGCTGGCAAAGCGAGGTATTAATGTCCTTTCAGCTTCAAGAAGCTCGTATTATCTCGGAGACTTCAACGTATTTGAGAGGTTCCCTGATACGTGCGACCTCAGACCTGAATATTGCGAGCTTCCTGCATACGAAACACTGGATATCGAGCACATCAGCAGTGAGTCAAACGCTATCAACGCCCTCATCATCAGCGGCATATTGGACAAGTTTCTTGGTGAATACAACACGGTAGAAACCTTTAACGGACGCATGGGGACGGGCGAGTTTGACTTCTGCATTGACCGCTTCAATGGCAAATCTTCTCAAATAACCGTGAATAATGCACAGCTTGAGATTGACGGAGGATTCGAGAACGACAGCTCCGTTACCATCATGGAAGCCAAGAACGTTCTTCATGAGGACTTCAACATACGCCAGCTTTACTACCCTTTCAGGAAATATCGCAAACTGGTTAAGAAGCCTATTAGGTTGGTGTTTTCCCAATACACCAACCTCTCTTACAATCTGTTCGAATACGAGTTCTCGGACCCCAACGACTTCAGCTCAATACGACTGCTACGCAAGGCGGCGTACACATTCGAGGAAGACCTGATAACAGCCGATAATCTCTGGACTGTATGGAAGAAGACCAGAATTGTCCAAGAGAACCCCACCATTCCCTTCCCTCAGGCAGACCGCATCGACAGGATTCTTTCTCTTATTGAATTTCTTTCAGGCAGGCCCGATGGAGCAACAACAGCTGAAATTACCAATTTTATGGGCACCGTAGAACGTCAGGCGGCGTACTACCCCACTGCGGGAAGGTATCTCGGACTTTTCGAAAAACCAAAGCCAGGAATAACAACACTTACTGACCGTGCGAAAAGTATGCTCGGCAAAAAAAGTCGTAGCGAACGCCTGCTACAATTCGCGGGCTTTATCCTCGAACATGCGGTATTTCACAAACTCTACCAAAGAACGCTCCAACTAGGAGAAGTTCCAAACAAGGCAGAAATAATGTCTGTGATGACCGACTGTCAAGTTTTAAGTGACAGCACAGAGTCGATGCTCAAGAGAAGGGCAGGCACGGTTTCTTCATGGCTTAAATGGCTGTTTGAACTGCCAGACGATGAATAGGAATCTTTTGGCTAGGCGGGCAGGTAATCCAAATCAACCCTAAAACATCTCGCGTAATATCGACTCGGTCCGGTCGGTAAGCAACGGGGTAACATTTGTGGCAACAAGCTCATTGGCAACGTCTCCGTCAGAGGCCATGCTCCCGCGAACCTCGCAATCGAACCTGCAATCCATGCCTCGGCGCAAATCCTGCCAAGGGTCGTAATCGGTTGACGCGTAACACTTCAGATGGAAGAAGTCCCTTCGCTTGTCCTCGCGCTCCACGGCAAGGCGCACGTTGTAGTAAGTCCCACCATCATCAGAGGTCCCGCTGGTGATATTGCTAATGTTCCCCTCGAGGTGGAGATGGTTAAAGAGAGACATACGAGTCCTCCTCCTACTATCATCGAAAAAGTCATTGTGTCATTTTAATTCATAGAAGACCGTTGCGCCCAATCTAAGGCTTGTGCTATTCTGTCTTCCACATATAAGCCAAGACGGCTCTCTATGAAGATTTCCCCCTCGGCGCACAAAGGCGTGAGAACGTCGGGGGTGCGACCAATCGGCTTGCAAAGGCGCAGGTGTCAATGGTCGATAGGAGGCACGAAGCGGACAACCCGCATCGTGTCGGCTATCGGCCATTTTTTATGGCTCTAAGCCGCCGTCAGTATCCGAAAGGTACTGACGATGCAAGTCAATCTCACGCCCGACCCCCGACACCTCCTCACCATCGAGCAGGCAGCGAAACGCGCCTTCAGCTCGGCTTCGACCATCAAGCGCCGCATCAAGGCAGGAAAGCTCCCGGCGGTTCGAAACGGTCGCAAGCTTTACGTCAGCGAGGAAGACCTCGCCAAGCTCTTTGACGTCGTTCCCGTCTCCGAGGAGGAGCGCTTCGAGGAGCTTGCCAAGCAGCTGGCAGCTCAGGCACCCACCCTCTCGGCCGAGCGCAAGGCCCGCCTTGCGGCTCTGCTCTCCTAGGGGGCGGTGGACATGCCGTTCGACTTCCGCACCCCCGTCAACGCCTCACAAGGCCTCTTCAACGATTCCGCGAGCCTTCGGGCACTCATCAACGCCGGCTGGGACGCCGATGCCCTGACCAACACCAAGGGCAATCCCGAGTTCGGCGTCCTCCACCGTTCTTGGGTCTGGACGGCCCAAGGGGCGTCAACCTCCCCCATGGGGTTGACGGCGGGCCAGAGCATCGCCCCAGCTCAGGGCACGGGGTCGAAACCCGCTATTGGCACCCAAAGCGTTGTTTCGACCCCGACCCCCGCCCTCGACGTGACCTCCCTCCCCACCCTCACCCGCATCCGCAGGAAGGAGACCCGCCTTGTGGTCGCAGTGGACACCGAGTTCTACTACCCCGGCGGCTCCCGGTCCCGCGAGCGCGAGGTCCTGACATGGCAGCTCACCTTCGCCGAGCCCGCCGACCCCGCCTCCGTCCACAGCCTCGTGTTCTACTCCGCCACCGGCGCTCGCCTCGGCCTCGGCAGAGCGCTTTCCTACTGCATCTCCCGCTTCGGCCTCGCCCAGCAGATGCAGGACGAGGACGCGACGTGCTGCGAACCCAACGGCTACCGCTTCTCCGACTCCCGCCGCTGGGTCGTCCCCACCTACGACACGAAGGGCGCTCACTGGAACGACTACGCCCTTGGCGGCTCGAACCCCGATTGGGTCTCCTGCACCATCATCGATGACGCCCTCGGTGCATGTGCTGACCCCGACTTTCTCCGGGAATACCAAATGTTGAAGTCCTCCCGCAAGCAGCCCGGGCGCGTCCGGCTCAACCGCGAGGACCCCTCCCAGCTCGCGGGGTACGTCAACGACTTCTCCGAGTACCACCGCGAGAAGCGTGCCATCCCCGTTACCGTGCTCTGCCACGCAGGCAAGGCCGACCTCTCCGCCTTCTCCTTCGGTTACGGCGAGAAGGACGTGCTCCGTCAGGTGAGCGAGGTGCAGGGCGGTCTCGTGAGCATGCGCGACTTCACCATGAACCCCTCAATCGCCTCTTCCATCGGCACCAATGGCGAGTGGTGGCGCTTCTTCCCGCTCAATGTCTCCGTGAGGGACACCATGTGCTTCGCTCCGGCTGGCCACAAGTCCCTCGGCGAACTTGGCGAGGCCGTGGGCTTCTCCAAGCTCTCGCTCAAGCATGGCTACACCAAGGACGCCATGCAGGACTACCTTGCCAACGAGCCGGTTGCATTCATGGACTATGCCTCCCGCGACGCCGAGGTCACTCTCCGCTTTGCGGGAACCCTCTTCGGCTACAACCGCGCGATGCCCGTCACCGCCTCAGCTGCCGCCGTTTCCTCAATCGTGCAGACCATCTCCTCGGAATGGGGAATTAAGGGCTCCCGCGAGTTCGACGAGGAATGGCGTGGCCTCTGCCGCGTGCCCGACGGCAAACACGTTTCTCCCAGTGGCAAGCTCGTTCAGGACTACCGCGAGGACGTTCCCGTCAGCGCCGAGGCCGAGATGATTCAGCGCTTCGCCCGGAACTCCTACAAGGGCGGTGCCAACGGGTGCTCTTTCGTGGGCTGGGTTGACGGCCTGACCTACGACCTCGACCTGTGCAGCGCCTACCCGACCGCCATGTCCTGCGTCTTCGACGTGGATTGGAAGGCCCCCAAGCTCATCACCCGCGAGTGGGTCCGCGAGGAGGCCCTGCTTCAGGACTTCCACACTCCGTTCGACCCCGTGTGGGCGTACGTGGACGAATTCGAGTTCCCCGAGACTGTGCCCTACCCCTGCATCGCGGTGAACGTCGATGGCTGCATCACTTTCCCCCGCACCCTCGGCGAACGCGACGGAATCTACGTCACGGGCGTGGAAATCTGGCTCGCCCTCAAGCTCGGTGCCCGCGTGCACATACAGCACGGGTATCAAGCCCGCTACCGACTCGACGAGAACGGAAATCCCACCCGCTCTCTCTTCCTCGGAGTCCGCGAGTTCGTGAACGACCGTACCGAAATCAAGCGCGCCATGAAGGCTGGGCAGCCCGGCCTTGAGGTCTTCGAGCAGCTTGAGAAGACGATGGTCAACTCCTCCTACGGGAAGACCGCACAGAACGTAGTCGAGAAGACCACTTGGGACGCCAAGGCCCAAGAGATGGTTGACCTCGGCATGTCCCGCATCACCTCGCCCACCCACTCCTCGATGACCACCGCAATCGTCCGTTGCGTCCTGATGGCCGCGATGAACGAGCTTGCCTACGCCGGATACCCCTCCTACAGCTTCACCACCGACGGCTTCATCACCGACGCCACGGAGGACTTCGTCAACGGCCTCGACCTGTGCGGCATGGCCCCCTACCTCCGCCAGGTGAGGTCGAACCTCTCCGGGTCCCCCAAGGTCTGGGAGGAGAAGCACCGTCAGGACGGCTTCTACAACGTCACCACGCGCGGGAACATCTCCCCCGACCCCAAGGGCGTCTGCGCCCACAACAGCTATGTTTCTCCCTACCCCTCGAAGAGCGTCGAGGACAGGCTCTACTGTCTGGACGTCTGGCTCCGCAGGACTCTGAAGGTGGACTGCACCGTGGGGGTGTGGGCTCGCTTCAAGGACATGGCCGACTCGACACTCCGCGATGACTTCTACGTGGAGGACAGGCCCCGAAGTCTCTCGATGGACTTCGACCTGAAGCGCAAGCCCCTGAAGGACTCCCTCAGGACCGCCCACCCCATCATCGGCGGCAGCGCCTACGAGGTGTGCAACGTAGAGACCGCCCCGTACGAGTCCCCTGAGGAGTACGAACTCTACAAGCGCAAGGGGCGCGACAGCAAGTGCCTGAGGACCGAGAACGATTGGAGGGCCTTCTTCGTCAGGGTCTCCTCCTCCGCATCCGGGATTCGCCGCCATGTCGCAGACTATGACTGGTCGCGCATCTTCACCTGCGTCATGGGCCACCGGCTCGGGGTATGGAACATCCCGACCCTCGATGACCCTGCCCTCACGGTCGACGACAAGTGCCGCTGGATTGACCAGTTCAACGAGTCCGGAAAGCCCTTCAAGGCTTCCCACTGGAAGAACGCCCGGAGGCAGGAGCGTCAGACCCAGATGCTCGAACGTTCCGAGGTGGACGATTTGCTCACCTCCATGGGAGCAATTCTTCCGTAGGCCCTCACTTCCACTCGATTTTGACGTCCTCCGCCATGCTCTCCGCCGTGACCCTCGCTCCCGCCTTGTGCGGGTAGAGGGTCACAGTGCACAGCTCGTCAATCACCCTGGAAATCTGTGCAGGGTCCGTCAGAGCGTCGAATGCCTTGGCCGGGTCGGGCGAGCTAATGATGCCCGAAGAAGCGTTGCGGGGCATAAGCTCCTCGCGCTCGTCTTCGAGCTTCATGATTTTCGACGTGAGCTTGCCGATTTTACGCCTCCTCGTGGATGCGTCTATAAGGTCCTCGTCGTAATCGTGCTCGGTCTGCTTGACTCGGGCCTGAAGGGACGCAATCTCGTCTTGAATCTCCTTAAGCCTAGGAGTGGAGTCTGCCTTCTCGTACAACAGGTCCCTGAGGTCCGCCCTCGCCAAGCGCTCGCGGACCACGGCGCACACGAACTCGTCTATCTTCCCGCCCATGCGGTTGACGTGCCCGTCGCATCTATAGGTGTGGGTGTGGGTGTAGCCCGCTCTCTTGTCGGTCGCCCCGCTCTTCACCTTGCCGCCGCAAATCCCGCAGCGGTAGACGCCCGCGCCTATATGCTTCTTCTGATTGCCCTTCTTCTCTATGTGAGTGCCGTCGGCGCGGCTCAGGTTAGAATCCCTGCGCTCCTGACACTCCCACCAGACATCCTCCGCCACTATCGGCTCCCAAGTGGTCCCCTTGACGATTTCACCGTTCTCGTCCCGGACGATATAATCCCGCCACGTCGAGTTGTAGCTCCTGCATTTCCCCCGAGAGTCAACCGGCGCGTAATAGGCGTACCCGGCGTACTTCGGGTTCCTAAGGATGCTTTGCGTGGTTGAGAGTGACCATTTCTTGTTGGGTGGGGTCTTGCCACGCTCACGAGCCACGATGACCGACGGTGCCTCGGAGGTCGGCATGTCGGGAAGAGTGCCGTCATCATCGCCCGCAATGGCGCGAGTGATAGCCCCCATGCTGCTTCCCTTTCTATAGGCGTCGTAGATGGCCCTCACCACCTCGGCCTCGGGTCCGATAATCCTGTTCTGCCTGTCGTAGCCGAAACATCGCGAGCCTCGCCTCATTATGCCTTCTTGAGCACGTTGCAGATTCGCCCGCCTTGTACGCTCACCCTTCCTCGACGCCTCGAACTGAGCGAACGAGGCCATAATTTGCGCTAGCATGACCGCGTCGGCCGTGCTGAGGTCCAGCTCGCTACCGCCAAGGTCGGTGGTGCATATGCGCAGCTTCTGAGATGCAAGCTCCTTGAGCATTTCCTCCAAGCCGGAAACTGAGCGAGTAAGACGGTCGAGCTTCCAAGCCACGATGACGTCGAATTTCCCGCGCTTGAAATCCGAAAGCATTTTTTCGTACTTCGGGCGCTCCTTGCCGTGCTTTGTTGCGGTAGCGTGAGCAGAAATCGAGTTGTCCTCGTAGACCTCATAGACCTCATAGCCGTTCAGGCGGCACATCATCTGGCAATCCTCGTACTGCCTCTCAACGCCTTCGCGCTTGCCGGTCGAATCGCGGCTAATGCGGCAGTAAATCGCTGCTTTCTTCTTTCTCTCCACGGAAGCCCCTTGAATGCTTTTGGATAATCTGCTTTACACGAATTGTATCAGCATATAGGGATTAACAGCATGTAGTGAGCGACCCATCGTGCCCGGTGTTCATGGCCTGCAGCATGTCGCAACATTCCGCACCGCGTACCTCACCCACCACAATACGGTCGGGACGCATACGCAGGGCGTTGGTCACCAGGTCGCGGATTGTCACCGCGCCCTCGCCCTCAATTGAAGCCTCGCGCGCCTCCAGGCGAACCACATGCGGGTGATGCGCGAACTTGAGCTCGGCGGAATCCTCGATCGTCACGATGCGCTCGCCGGTAGATATCTCGCACGATAGCGCGTTGAGCAGCGTAGTCTTGCCCGACCCCGTACCGCCCGCAACCGCCAAATCTTGGCGCAGCGACACCGCACACGAAAGCAGTTGCGCATACCAAAGCGGCAGCGACCCCAGGCCCACAAGCTCATCCAACGAACAGATGCGATCCGAGAACTTGCGGATAGTGAGGATCGGCCCATCGATCGCCACGGGCGGAATCACCGCGTTGACGCGATAACCTGTCTTGAGGCGGGCGTTGACGATGGGACTGCGCTCGTCGATACGCCTGCCCAGCGGTGAGATGATGCGGTCGATGAGCACGCGGATCTGCTCGTCATCCTCAAACGCATGCTCGATGGGGTATAAGACCCCGTCGCGCTCAAAGAAAGCCGAGCGGCAACCGTTGATCATAATCTCGGTGACGGTGTCGTCCTCGATGAGCGGCTGCAGCGGGCCCAAGCCCACCACGTCATCCAAGATCTCGTTGATGATGGTCTCACGCTCGGGCGTCGCCAGGTCGGTCGGTTCTTCCACGTTGAGTGCCGCCTCCACCGCAGGACGCAATTCCGAGCGGGCAAGAACCGGATCGACGTAGGCACTGATGCGTGCCACCTCGTCGTAGCCCACGCGGTCCATCACGGCCCGCTTGGTGCGGCGCTTGACCGCACGGCGCCGTCCCACATCGATAGGTGCCGTCGCCGCTGCCGCACCGGCTGCTTTGATTCTCGTTTGCAGGCTCATCGCTGATCACCCTCACGCGACCAGGGAAGGCGAATGCGCGGGCGTTCGGCACGCGTCGCGCGGTCGATGACCGTGTCGCTCCAAGGCCCAACGGCGCAGCCCAGCTCCACGAGCATCTCGCGCGTGGCTTCGCGCACACTGGTCGCGAAGGCGCTGGCCTGGCCCACGGCCTCGTCGGCACGACCAAACGCCATGAGTGCAGCCAAATCCTGCCCGCCATCGGCAATTCGAATTTTGGAACTGAGCGAGCACGCGATCTCAAAACGAATGGCGACATCCTCGTCGGCCCCACGCGCGCCAAATCGGTTGAATACGGCGCTCATGCGCGTGCGCGGCACGCCCACACGGCTCGCCAGCTCAATGACGCGCGCTGCAGACGTCGCGGAAGAAACTGCCGCATCACCCACGACGAGGCAACGGTCGCACGCCGCCACCGCAGCCGCCACCGCATCGCCCCAAAAGACCGAGGTATCGATAAGGACCACGTCGGACTCACGACGCAAGATGTCGAGCAGCAGCTCTACCGGACGTGCCATGAGCTCGGCGCGCTCGGGCGCTGCGACAGGCCCCCAAAGCGTAACGCCTGGGGCAACGCGCATCGATGCAGCGACCACGTCTGGCTCCGCAAGGGCGCCCGCGACCGACGGCTCGATAAGTGTCGCCATGTCATGCGGGGCATCGGCGCCCAGCAGGTCGTAGAGATTTCCAAACATTAGGTCCAAATCGAGTACGGCAGCTCGCAGACCCAGCAACGAAGCGGCATGCGCCATCGTGGCGACAATCGTCGATTTGCCACAGCCGCCCGATCCCGAGACGGCGCAGATGACCGGAGCTCGATGCGACGTCGACGCAGTGTCTGCCAGCGGCGCAGGGGCTGACGACGTGGGCGGCAACGTCCCCGTCTCGCCAGCCGCACCCAAGTGCTGCGTCCACGCCGGCACGGCAGGCTGCTCAAACTGTAGGGGCGGAACTGGGGATTCCGCTGTCACGTCGACGTGCGGACCATCACCCGCGACAAGGCCCTCGACCTCATCGAGTCCATCGGCCAGGCTCACGCCGTGCACGTATCCCATATCTACGGCCAGGAGGTCTTCGCCATACGGCGCCGACGCTCCGGCGTCATCACATGCAAGGGGGCCCGGGGGGCGCCGAACATGCTCGGCTTCCGCTTTCCCATAGTCATCAACACGCGGGCCTCTTGTAGCGCGAGGCGCCCCGGGTTCCCTATCAACAAAAACATCGGGCTCAGGCGACACGCCCCAATCGGAATCAACCGCTCCCTCGCCCACATGTCCGCTGCCGCATATGCTGTGCGCAGCGATGACCTCGGTCGCCCCCGCGCGAAACAGCCCCTCGATATCCGACGGATCGAGCGCCTCTATCAACACGACGACGCGGCTCACGCGTCCTTCGGCAGTCAGGCGCGCAACGGTCTCTCGCACATCTTTAGTATCAAACAGGGATGCCGCGATAATGGCAGCGCCACGGCGCGAAGGAAACGCCCGAGCCATAGACACCAACCCGTCTAGGTCGCCCACGCGAAGCACCTGCGCGCCCGCATCGCGGCCCTCGACTTCCTGCTGCAGCAGTCCGTAATCGCCACACGCGCAGCACGCAAGCCAGATCGCTTTCATCACTCGTCGCCTCCGCTCTTTTTGCCGCGTGCCGTGGCGGGAATCGTCAAGCTGACCGTTCCCTTGCCCGAGGCTCCCAGCAATTCCTTGACGTCTTTGGGGTCGGCCGCCAGCGTCACCCACTCGACCTTGCCTTCGCGCGTGGCACCGGCCTCGTCGCTGGTATCGATCACATACGCGCCGCACAGCCGGTCGGTCACGCCGTCTTTTTGCACGTACACATCCACGTAGCTGCCCACGCCTGCGGCTCCGCCCACCGAATGCTCGGCATCGACCGCCACCGAAACGGCAACCTTGCCCTTGGGCACCTCGAGCGTATGGCTCTCGGCTTTGGTGTAGACATCGCAGACCACGGCATTTTTGGGAATACGCGAGGTCGTCACGTCGCCACGCACCTGGCGCAGCTCGGTCGCCGCATCACGCGGAAGCAGGCTCGCGAGCCACTCTTGGGTTACGACATTGGTCTCGTCGAGGGTCTCACCCACATCGATATCACGTGCGGCAACGCAAACTTCGACGCGATCGCCGCCGTATTTGGCCAAGGTTTTGGCCTGGGCCTGCTCAGCCCGCGAACGAACCGATGACCCGTAAACCATGCAGAGTGCCGCGGCGAGCACGCCCGCTGCCAGACTGATGGCGATGCGCTTGCTCTTGTTCACGGCAGCTCCTCTCAAGACAGCACTGGGCGGATGGGATGCCCGTACCACTATTGTCCGAGCGGCCAAGCAACAAAACAGCGCGATCACCATCTTGGTTTTAAGTGTCAAACCAATTACCAGCCAAGAGCTGACCAACCCGTCAAGCCCGCGGCAAGGTTTTGGTCAGCGCGTCGGCAAAACGCTCATTTAAGGGCGCATCGCCAGTAAAAAAGCCGCCTCCCGCACAGTTGGAAGACGGCTGTCATAGATAAATTCAATTACAGATGGATATCGGGATCGAGCATTTGGGCACTCACACGCATGGATGACGCCAAGTTTTGGAACGTTTCCAGGCGCAGGCCATCGATCTGCCCGGCATCGGCGGCCTCGCGAACGGCGCAGCCCGGTTCGTGGGTATGCGTGCAGTCGCCAAACCGACACGCACGCGACGCCTCGACGATCTCGGGGAAGGCACGCGCTAGGCCCCGCTCGTGACCAACGAGTGGCAAACTGCGCAGGCCCGGAGCGTCGGCAATGACGCCGGCGTCGCCCGGCAGCGCCACCATCACGCGCGCGACCGTGGTATGGCGGCCTTGGTCGTCGCGCTCGCGCACGCCACCGGTAGCCAGCGCATCGTGGCCCAGCAGCGCATTGAGCAGCGTCGACTTTCCGGCCCCCGACTCACCCAGGATCATGGCGCACGTTCCCGCCGGCACACAGGCGCGCACCTCGTCCAAACCACGGCCTTCGGCAGAGGACGTCACGATCACGCGCACGTCCGGGCCCACCAGACGGCGCACGCGATCCAGATCGCGCTCGAGTTCCGCGGCCTCACAGCGGTCGGCCTTGGTAAGCACCACCACCGGCTCGGCATCGCAGTCGAGCGCCAACACCAGCGAGCGCGCCACGCGGTCGAGCAGCACTTCGCCGGCGCCAAGTGCCTGCACGATCAGCACGCTATCCACGTTGGAACAAAGCACCTGACGCTCGCCGCGGGCGCGGCCACGCCAACGCTCAAAACTCGTGCGTCGCGGCAGGACGCATTCGATTACGCCCATGTCGTGCCCGGGTGCACGACGCACCGCCACACGGTCGCCCACAGCCGGCAGCAGTACCTCGTCCTCGCCGCGCGACTTGGCAAACCCCACGGCATGCTCGGCACGAAAGGTATCGTCGGCCGTCGCCACCAGCGGAAACCCGCGATCTAAGCGCACCACGGCGCCCAGTTGCATCTGCTCGGGCTCCTCGG
Organism: Collinsella sp. LCP19S3_D5; assembly: GCF_052121415.1. Lineage (NCBI taxonomy): Bacteria > Bacillati > Actinomycetota > Coriobacteriia > Coriobacteriales > Coriobacteriaceae > Collinsella > Collinsella sp. LCP19S3_D5. The sequence goes on along the minus strand of NZ_JBQKEH010000013.1, from coordinate 31,320 downwards.
CTTGGGCGCAAAAATCGTCAAATGCTGCCTGCTGAGCCGCGGCGACCGGCAGATCGCCAAACGCCGGAACATCCTGCAGCGCATCGAGTCCCGGCACGCTCGCCAGCAGCTCCTCAGCAGACGCGGGGGCTTCGGTCGCAAGCTTCCGACGACGATCACGCTTGGCCCGCGCCCCCGTCGTCTTTTTCTTCGCCTTAGCCCTAGCCTTGCCCACAAGCGCCTCCCAGCACCACAAATCACAACTGAGCAGGTATTTTAATCAAAAAGAGCTGGCCGGGCAAAGCCCGACCAGCTCACACACTTTCCCTCAGCCCTTTATCATCCGCGCGGGAGAAAAGCCAGCAAGGATACCGCAGGGCCCGCCCCGGAAGCCCTTTCTCCCGAACGATCCCGCAGCGCGAAGCGCGAGGACCAGTGAGGGAGAAAGGGCGTGGGGCGGACCCGGACAGGTACGTTACTCCTTCTCGACTGCGCGCATGATCGCCTTGTAGATCTCCATCAGCGGAATGATCAGGAAGGCAAGGCCCAGCGCGGCGATAACGCCCTTGAGCTCAAGCGTCACGGGGCCAAAGAACATCTCGGCAAGCGTCGGCTGCACGGTTACGATCACCGTCAGCACCAGCGCCAGCGCGGCAGAGGCCCACAGCCACTTGTTCTGCTTCTTCATCTTAAACAGCGACGTGCGGCGGCTACGCATGTTAAAGCAGTGGAAGATCTCGACCATGTTGAGCGTGATGAAGGCCATCATCACGCCTTCCTCGTCGGCGACGCCGGCGATCATATCGGAGATGTGGATGTAGCCCATGTCAAAGTACACGCCCACAAAGAAGCTCGCCAGCACCAGCGCGGCAATGATCAAGCCCTGGACCACGCAGTCCAGGCCCATATTGCCGGCAAAGACACCGTCCTTGGCGTTGCGCGGCTTGCGCTTCATGATGTCGCCCTCGGCATCCTCCATGCCCAGCGCGAGCGCGGGGAAGCAGTCGGTGACCAAGTTCACCCACAGCAGCTGCACCGGCTGGAAGATGGTAAAGCCGATGAGCGTGGCGATAAACACCGAGAACACCTCGGCAAGGTTGGCCGAAAGCAGGAACTGGATGACCTTGCGGATGTTGTCGTAGATGCGGCGACCCTCTTCGCAGGCACCGATGATGGTGGCGAAGTTGTCGTCGGCAAGCACCATGTCGGCAACGTTCTTGGTAACGTCGGTACCGGTGATGCCCATGCCAACGCCGATGTCGGCACGCTTGATGGACGGGGCGTCGTTGACGCCGTCGCCCGTCATGGCCACGATCTGGTCGCGCGACTTCCAAGCCTCGACGATACGGGTCTTGTGCTCGGGCTGGACGCGGGCGTACACGCCGTAGTCCTCGATGTGCGCGTCGAGTTCCTCGTCGCTCATGCGATCGAGGTCGGCACCGGTGATGGCATGGCTGCGATCGGTGACGATGCCCAGCTGCTTGGCGATGGCCACGGCGGTGTCGATGTGGTCGCCCGTGATCATGACGGTGCGGATACCGGCATCGTGGGCCTCGCGGATGGCGTCGGCGACCTCGGGGCGGACCGGATCAATCATGCCGGACAGGCCGCAGAAGACCAGGTCGTGCTCGAGCGCGGCGGGGCTGCAGTCGCTCGGGACCTCGGTGTAGGTGCGGCTTGCCAGCGCCAGCACGCGCAGGGCCTCGTCGGCCATGGCCTTGTTGGCGGCCACGAGCTCGGCACGACGCTCCTCGGTCAGGGGGACGACCTTATCGCCCTCGTAGATGTGGGTGCACAGGCCGATCACCACGTCGGGCGCGCCCTTGGTGTATTGCTCGTACTCGCCGTCCAGGGTCTCAACGACCACGGACATCATCTTGCGGCCCGAGTCAAACGGGGCCTCGCCCACGCGCGGGTGCTCGGCAGTCAGACCAGTGAGGCCCGCCTTTCCGGCATCGTTGACGAGCGCGCACTCGGTCGGCTCGCCCACGGCCTCGCCCAGTTCCTCGTCCCACTGGGCATCGGAGCACAGCGCCATACCTGCCAGGAACTTCTCCTTAGGCGCAGCGAGCTCGTGCTTGACGACGGTCATCTTGTTTTGGGTAAGGGTACCGGTCTTGTCGGAGCAGATGGTCTGCGTGCAGCCGAGAGTCTCGACGGCAGAGAGCTTGCGGATAATTGCCTGGCGCTTGGCCATCTTGGTCACGCCAAGCGACAGCACGATGGTCACGACGGCGACCAGGCCCTCGGGGATGGCGGCGACGGCGAGCGAGACGGCGACCATAAAGGTGTCGAGCAGGGCAGTCGGGTCGGTAAGGACGTTGCCCACGCCGTGGCGGACGATGTCGACGCCAAAGATCACGACGCAGATGACGATCACCATAATGGTGAGGATACGGCTGAGCTCGGCGAGCTTCACCTGCAGCGGCGTGAGCTCTTCCTTGGCCTCGGCCAGGGCACCGGCGATCTTGCCCATCTCGGTATCCATGCCGGTGCCGACCACGACGGCGCGGCCACGGCCGTACACAACGGTGGAGCCCATGTAGCACATGTTCTTGCGGTCGCCGAGCGGCACGTCATCGGTGCCCGCGGCAAGCTCGATCACGTTGGCGTGCTTCTCGACCGGCACGGACTCGCCGGTGAGCGCGGCCTCTTCGATCTTCATCGTGGCGCTCTCGATCACGCGGCAGTCGGCCGGGACGGAGTCACCCGCCTCGAGCATGATCACGTCGCCGGGTACGAGCTCGGCGCTCGGCAGGTGCACGAGTTTGCCGTCGCGTAGAACCTTGGACTGCGCCGCGCTCATCTCCTGAAGGGCCTCGAGGGCCTCCTCGCTCTTGGCTTCCTGGACCACGCCCAGCACCGAGTTGACGATAACGACGAACATGATGATGGCGACATCGGCAAAGTCCGCCTCGCCCTTAACCATGCCCGTGAGCGCGCTGATAACGGCGGCAACGATCAACATGATGACCATGGGGTCGGCCATCTGCTCAAAGAAACGCTTCCACAGCGGCGTCTTCTCGGCTTCCTCAAGCTTGTTAGGGCCTGTCTTGGCGAGGCGCGACGACGCCTCGTCGTTGCTCAGGCCGAGGTTCTCATCGACACCTTGGTCGCTGAGCACCTCCGCCGCGGCGGACAGGTATTCCTTTTGCATATAGAGTCCCCTCCTGGGATTCGGGCCACTCAGCAGATTGATGCCCGATCATAATTCCCAGGAGAAGGGCAAGGGCTCATCAAGGCTGCCGTGCTGAGCGGCAGTTGATAGTGGAGCTATGGTACCCCAAAGCGACGCGTCTAGCCAAAACAATCCATTTGGAAATATGGTCCATATGCAACGATGCGGACCGTGTGATGCTCAATACTGGTAAAACGTTTTTTCTTTGGCGCGTCGCCAAACTAAAATATCGCCCAGATAGCAGCGGTTAGAGCGGTTGGTAAAGTTTTTTCATATACCGTTTTTCCCGTAAAAAATGAACTTCTAATTCGACATACGGTCGATTTTTTGGGGTATTCGGTCGGCATTTCGTTATAATCAACTCAGTTTTATTTCTTATGGTTTATCTATCAGCGCAAGACGATGTCAGATGGAGGTCTGAATGTACAAGCGCACTAAGATTGTATGCACCATGGGTCCCGCCTGCGATAGCGACGAGACCATCCGCGAGATGATCAAGGCGGGCATGAACGTCGCCCGTTTTAACTTCTCGCACGGCTCCTACGACGAGCACCACGGTCGCATCGAACGCGTCCGTCGTATTTCCAAGGAGCTCGGTATGCCCGTCGGCATCCTGCTCGACACCAAGGGCCCCGAGGTCCGCACCGGCCTTCTGGTCGACGGCAAGAAGGTTGCCGTCAAGACCGGCGACAAGATCGTCGTCACCGCTCAGCCCACGTCCGAGGATTTCCACGGCACCGCTGAGCACATCTCCCTTGACTACCTGGCTCTGCCCTCCGAGGTCGAGAAGGGCTCCCTCATCCTGATCGATGACGGCCTGGTTGCTCTCGAGGTCGAGTCCGTCGACGGCCAGGACATGACCTGCGTCGTCAAGAACGACGGCCTGATCGGCGAGCGCAAGGGCGTCAACATGCCCAACGTCAACATCTCGCTGCCCGCCATCACCGAGCGCGATCGTCAGGACATCCTCTTTGGCCTGACCGAGAACATCGACTACATCGCCGCTTCCTTCATCCGCGATGGCGAGTCTGTCCGCGGCATCCGCGAGCTTTGCCGCGAGAACGGCGGCGAGCACGTGACGATCTTCCCGAAGATCGAGTGCGCCCTGGGCGTCGAGAACTTCGACGAGATCCTCGAGGCTTCCGACGGCATCATGGTCGCCCGTGGCGACCTGGGCATCGAGATCAAGCCCGAGCTCGTTCCGCACATCCAGAAGGAGATCATCGCCAAGTGCAACGCGGCCTACAAGCCCGTTATCACCGCTACGCAGATGCTCGACTCCATGCAGCAGAACCCGCGCCCGACGCGCGCCGAGGTTGCCGACGTTGCTAACGCCATTTACGACGGTACCGACGCCGTCATGCTGTCCGGCGAGTCCGCTGCCGGTAAGTACCCGGTCGAGGCCGTCAAGATGCAGGCCAGCATCGCTCTCGAGACCGAGAAGTACCTCCCGGCTCACGCTCCGCTCGAGGTTCCGACCGATGCTCACGGCACCCGCGTCGTCAACAACGTTGTGGGTATGTCCGCTGTGAACATGGCCACCACCGTTGGCGCCAAGTGCATCACCGTGCCGACGACCACCGGCCGTACCGCTCGCCTGATCTCGCACTTCCGTCCCAACATGCCGATCTGCGCGTTCTCCCGCCACGAGTGGGCCGTCCAGCAGATGATCATGTACTGGGGCGTTATCCCGCACAAGGCCGAGATTACCCAGGGCACCGTCAACGGCACGATCGTCAAGGCGATTGAGACCGCTAAGGAGCTCGGCTACGTCGAGGCCGGCGATTTGACCGTCGCTACCGCCGGCGATCCCCGCATGAGCGTCCAGCTTGAGGACAAGGTCTCCTCGACCAACGTCGCTTACGTCGCTCAGGTGCGCTAAATCGCACTTGCAAGCACATTTGCATTGCAAAGGGCACGGAAGGCGAAGCCTTCCGTGCCCTTTTTAAGACCTACTTTATATGCCGCTTCATCGATTTGTGTTCGGTCGCGAACCTTTCCGATGCCGAGCGCACCACCGACGATGCCCTGCGACGGAAGCTGTTGGTCAATTGGGATGAACTGTTCGGCGTCAAGCCGGCCGGCTAGCAGCTAGCGATCAGAGGGACTGCGGGGACGTCAGAAGCGTCAACACGGGCGGCAAAACCCGCCTCGGTTAGCTCGACGACCTCGGTAAACGTTGCGTCAAAGAACTCTTCGGTCAGCAGACGGTACGGCGGATGATCCGGATCACCGGGGTTTTCGCGCACAATCTCGTGCATAACGCCAATGGTCTTGAGCACATACTCTTGTGGAATCGAATACTGACCAAACTGGGCCGCCGCGGTATAGAGGCGATCGGTCGCACGCGGGATAGAAACGATGCCGAGCGTCTTGCCAAACCAGTCAAAGTCTCCCTGCTTCTTAATGCGGAATTCCTCGCACGGCTTGCCGCCGCGCGCCTCGAGATATTGGTTCACGCGCGTGTTCCACACGGTATCGGCCACCAGATGCGACCAAACGCCCAGCGTCAAATCGAGCAGCGACTGCGCCACATCATCGGGCGCGAGCGAAAACTCGGCGGCGCCGGGGCCGTCAACCGGCTTAGCGTCTTTGTAGCGCTGCGGATAGTGCACCCGATTGAGCCTTTCACGCTCTTCGACAATCGAGGTCGCTGCAGCCGGCGCACCCGTCGGCGCACCTTTAAGCAACGGCGCCACATAGGTGTCCCAAAACTCATGCTCGCGTGGCTTAGGAATGGGCTCGGGCTTGGCAAAGTGCGTGATGCGATACGGGATGGGGTCGGCAATACCGGGAACCATGTAGCCCACAAAAATGTCCGGAACCACGCTGCCAAACAAAAAGGCATTGCGGTCACGCACGTTATCGGCAAGCGCGCCGGCACGCGCCAGAAGTCGTTCCGTCTGAGCGATATGAATATTCCAACTTGGCATAGCCACCCCCGTAAAAACCCGGATAACTATACCATTCGCAGCAAGTCACGCGCGCGGCCGCAACCCCAATATGCAGCAACTATTCTGCTGCACCGTTTTCGGTTCCATATGACGGCACGGGAGCCTCGACCACGTGGTGATATCGATCGATATAAATCGCACGGGCCCCAAGACGTCGTACTAAATCCTGATGATGCGTGCTCATCAAGACCGTCTTACCGGCAGCAACATAAGCCAGTAGAAAGTTGACCACGATGTCGCAAGATTCCTCGTCAAGTCCGTTGGTAGGCTCGTCGAGCACCAGAATATCGGGGTTCATCGACACGACGGCAGCCAGCGCCACACGCTTCTTTTGCCCGCCCGAAAGCTGATAGGGCGAGGCATCGACCAGATCGGCAACCTGAAACAGCTCCATGGCATCACGGACGCGGCGCCCGAGCTCGTCCGCCGAAAGCCCCATTTGAGCCGGGCCAAACGCGACCTCCTCGCCGACCGTGGCGCAAAAGAGCTGTGCATCGGCGTTTTGGAACACGAAGCCCACGCGCTGATGGAACCGCTGGGCCGTCGCGGAATCCTTGAGACATGCCGCATCGACCACATGTCCATCAAACAGGTACGTACCCGCATCAGCAAGCTCAAGGCCGTTGATAAGCCGCATGATCGTCGTCTTGCCGCAGCCGTTGGGTCCAAGCAGCGCAACCAGCTCACCGCGATTAACCTGCAGCGACAGGCCATCGACCACCGTATGGCCCGCATAGGAAAACACCACGTCGCGAAACTCGATGAGCGGCGTGGCCTTGGCGCCGGCAGCACCGCTCGCACCCATCGCACCATTTGTATCGTTTGCCAAAACGTCGCCCTTCCCTGTTCACATCGACGGCTTGACCGCCCGCGCTACAGCACCGCGCACAACACGGCGAGCAGCATCACAACGGCCGCATAGACCGCGTCGCGCCAGCCAAAGCCGTTCCGTGTAGGCGCCGGATATGCGCCGGCAAAACCGCGGCAAAGCATAGCCTCGTCCATCGCACGGCTGCATTCCATCGCCTTGATAAAGGTCATGCCCATGATACCCGCGATCGAATCGGTACGCGAAAATCCTGCAGGCGCGCGGCCCACACTGCGAAGCATGACCGATTCGCACAGGTCGTGCGCCGTGCGACCCAGCACCTCGATGTGTTTGAGCGCCATATCAAACGTAAAGATAACCTCGTCGGGCAGGTGCAGCATCTTAAGCGCCGCCGACATGCGACTCCAGGTAAGCGTCCACGAAACGCCCAGCACCAGTGACACATTAACAAAGGTCTTGAGCGCAATCTTGAGCATGGCGCCCGTTGCAGAAGCACCCAGCAGCAGGGCCGGCAGCGCCAAAACCACGGCAAACCCCGCGGCAGCCAACGCCGGCACAAAGGTCGCGCGCAGCCCGCGTACGGGGCGCACCGCAACGAGCACCAACGCGATCGCTGTCATCAACATCAAGTACAGCGGGCTCTGCGTCAGGCATACGCACAGGACGCAGACGAACATCCCCACCAAACGCACTGGCGCCGAAACGGAAGAAAGGGCGCGGTCGATAATCGACCCGCCCTTATGCGCGCCGCCGCCTAGGCGAACCCGCTCAAGTAGGCTCGCCAGGTGCAGGACATTCTTTTGCATCACACGATGCCGAGCCCCCGCAGGCTCGTATCGCTGCTCGACCGCAAGCCAGCTAGGCAGCTCGACCGTCGCCATGGGCTCCGCTTTCCTTAACCGTCAGCGAGATCAGGCGAAAGGCGATGGTGAGCACCGCCACGCCAATCACGCCCGAGAGGATATACATGGCAGCCTGGCCGGCAAAGCCAAGGCCCTGCTCTTCGGAATAGGCCTGCAGATAATCGCCCGTGGGCAGGGCATCGGCAAAGGTCGGGGTATCGAGACCGACCGAAGTCTGCAGACTGTCGTCACCAGCCTCCTGAACGGCGGTCGCGGCGCCCTCAGCGTCCCACTCGCCCCAGGCGTCACCGGTGGCCAGCAAGCCGAGCGGCGTGGCCACGACAAGCACAGCGACCAGGATGAGCGTGGGGACCAGCGAGGTCTTCTTGGCAGCAGCGCCCTCGGCAGCAAGCTGGCCATCGGCGGCCTCGGGCCCGACGATAACGCTCGGCGCCGTCTTCTTAATGAAACCGTAGATGGCGGCCGTTGCCACGCCCTCGACCACGCCGGCAACCAGCATATGCGGGATCATCATGGCCGGAATGGCAATAGAGAGCGGGAAGGGGCAGTACAGCGGAGCGCCCGAAGCGTTGGTAAAGAACATCGGCTGAATACCAAACTCGATCGCCGTGCACAGGGCCGCCAGGCACAGGCCGACCCAACCGCTTACGACGGCCGAAACCGAGGTGCCCCAGCTCTTGTCGTGCAAACGGCTGTTGAGCGCACGGAACACGATAGCGGCGGCAAACGGCAGCACGAAGGCCATGTTAAAGCAGTTGGCGCCAAAGGACAGGATGCCGCCGTCGCCAAACAGCAGCGCCTGCAGCGCCAGCGCGACCGAAACCGCGATGGCCGCGGCCTCCGGGCCCAGCAGCAGCGCGATGAGCGCGCCGCCGACGGCGTGACCCGTGGTACCGCCGGGCAGCGGCACGTTAAACATCATGAGCAAGAAAGAGAATGCGGCGCAAATGCCCAGGAACGCCATGTGCTCGCGGTCGAGCGTGGCGCGCACCTTTTTGATGCAGTGAACCCAAACGGGCACCATCGCCACTGCCATGACGGCATCGGTCTGCGGGGACAGATAATTATCTGGAATGTGCATGTACGCCTCCCGGTTATCGGCGCACGGAATTGCAACGCCGCTTAAATCACCTTGCCAGTGTTACGTATTATCAGATTCGTAACACGCCACGGGCTATCATAGCAAAACGGCGCACTGCCGACAAAGCAGCACGCCGTTATGTAATGCGCGTGTCATATATGCAGGCTCAGCAGTGCCTTATACCGAGGATAGCAGTCACGTAAGGCTCGGCAGCAGCCACCGCTGACCCATACCCCAGTGCAGGACCTAGCCGCGGACCTCGCCGTTTACGCCCTTGCACACCTTGGTGACGATCTTCTGGTGCGCTTTTTCGACCTCTTCGCTGGTAAGCGTGTGGTCGTCGGAGCGATACGTAAGCGCAAAGGCCATCGACTTCTTGCCCACGCCCACGCGGACCGGATCGCGGTAGACGTCGAACAGACGCACACCCTCGAGCAGCTTGCCGCCGGCGCTGGTAATGCGGCGCTCAAGGTCCTCGCAAGTCACGGAGTTGTCGACCACGATAGCAAGATCGTGCTCAACAGCCGGGTACTGCGAGAACTCGCGGTAGTTCTCCTGGTTGCGGGCGCCCTTGATCAGCTTGTCCAGGTCGAGCTCAAAGGCAACGACGACCTCGTCGATGCCCATGGCCTCGCGCGCCTCGGGGTGGATCTCGCCGACCCAGCCCAGCACGGTGCCGCCAGACAGAACCTCGGCGGCACGGCCCGGCTGCAAGAAGGCATAGCCCTCGCCCTCGACGGGACGGAAGCGAACCTTCTCGATGCGCAGCTGGGCGAGCAGCTCCTCGACGATGCCCTTGCCAAAGAAGAAGCGCAGCTTGCGGTACTTCATGTCCCAGGACTGCTCGCTCCACTGGCCCGAGAGCACGCCCGCCACGGACTTGGTCTCCTTGGGCAGGCTGGCGTTCTCGCGGCCGTGGAACAGGCTGCCGACCTCGTACAGGTGCACGTTGGGCGTGCCATGGGCCTCGTTATAGGCCACAGACTGCAGCAGGCCCGGCAGCAGCGAGCGGCGCATCTCGGTCTGCTCGGCCACCAGCGGGTTCATAAGTACCACGGGGCAGCCGCGGCCCTCGGTGGACATGCCGATCTTCTCCAGGTCGCCCGGCGCGGCAAAGCCAAAGGTCGTGGTCTCGTTGAGGCCGCAGGCGCGCAGGATCTCGCCGACCTTGCGGGTAAGCTTCTGCTCGCGGGTCAGGCCACCGATGTGGTTCTTGGCAGCCGGGATGGTCGCCGTCACGCGGCCCATGCCCCACAGGCGCAGGACCTCCTCGATCAGGTCGATTTCGCGCGGCAGGTCGGGGCGGAAGCTCGGCGGGGTAACCATAAAGTCCTCGCCGTCGCGCTCGACGGTGCAGCCCAGGCGGGTGAGCGAGCGCTCGATAAAATCGGGCTCGATGTCGGCGCCGCAGATGGCGTGCACGCGGGCCAGGCGCAGCTTAATGCTGTCGATAGTCTTGGGCGCGGGGAACACATCCACGTAGCCGGGAGCGACCTCGCCGCCGGCGATCTCCTCGATGAGCGCGCAGGCAACATTGGCCACATCCACGCAGCCGGTCTCATCGACCTGGCGCTCAAAGCGGATGGAGGCGTCGGAGATCAACGACAGGTCGCGGCTGGTGTGCGAGGTACGGCCGGCGTCGAAGCAGGCGCTCTCGACCATCACGTCGACGGTGTCGTCCTCGATCTCGGAATCCATGCCGCCCATAACGCCGGCCAGCGCCACGGGGCGCTCGCCGTCGGTGATAAGGCCCATGCCGGCGTCGAGCGTGCGCTCCTCGCCGTCGAGGGTCGTAAACTTCTCATCCTGCTGGGCGGCGCGAACCACCACGCGGCGCCTGCCATCGCGCTCGGCAAAGGTGTCCAGGTCAAAAGCGTGCAGCGGCTGACCGGTGAGCATCATCACATAGTTGGTGATGTCGACGATGTTGTTGTGCGGGCGCACGCCCAGGGCGTTAAGGCGCTTGACCATCCAGTCAGGCGAGGGGCCGACCTTCACGTTGCGCACGATGCGGGCGACATAGCGGTCGCACAGGCCCTCGTCGGCGATCTCGACCGAAAGCTCGTCGTCGGTCGCGCGGCCGGTCTCCGCCTTGATGGCGGGCAGCTCAACGTGGAAATCGCGATCGAAAATGGCACCGGTCTCACGGGCCATGCCAATCATGGACAGGCAGTCGGGGCGGTTGGGCGTGATCTCGCAGTCGAGCACGGTATCACTCGAGCCCACGTACTCGGCAAACGGCATGCCGCAGGGCGTATCCTCGGGCAGGATCATGATGCCGGAGTGGTCGCCACCCAGGCCGAGCTCGCGCGCGGAGCAGTTCATGCCCATGGACACGACGCCACGAAGCTTGCTTTTCTTGATCTTGACGTCACCGGGCAGGACAGCGCCAATCATGGCCGTGACGATGTGGTCGCCGGCCTCAAAGTTCTGCGCGCCGCAGACGATCTGCAGCGGAGCTGGGTTGCCGTCGGCGTCGAGGTTCTTGTCACCCACATCAACCGAGCACACATACATATGGTCGCTATCAGGGTGCGGGGTCTTGGTAAGCACCTTGGCGGTCACCACGTGGTCGAAGGACTCGCCCACGGTGTCGATCGCCTCGACCTCGGTGCCGGTACGGATATATTCGTCCGAAAGGGTCTTGGGATCCTCCGGAATATCGATCATGGTCTTGAGCCAGTCGTAAGAAACACGCATCTAACTGGTCTCCTTTCATCTGTAACGTCTGCAATAAACAGACGGAAAACTCCAGCTACGGAGACGGGTTTCCGAGGTGCCGCAGATTGCCCCGAAAGAGGAGCGCCGCGTACTTGGGTACGCAAGCGACGGTTTGAGGGGCAAGGTGCGGTGGCTCGGGAAGCCGCCGGGACAGGTCAACTTAAAACTGATTCAGGAAACGCATATCGCCTGTCATGAGCGTTCTGAGGTCGGGTAGGTCGTAGCGCAGGGCCGCGACGCGCTCGGCGCCAATGCCAAAGGCGAAGCCGGTGTACTTCTCGGGGTCGATGCCGCAGTTGATCAGGACGTTGGGGTCGACCATGCCGCAGCCCAAGATCTCGATCCAGCCGCTGTGCTTGCAGAAGTTGCAGCCCTTGCCGCCGCAGACGTGGCAGCTCACGTCCACCTCGCAGGAAGGCTCGGTGAAGGGGAAGAAATGCGGGCGGTAACGCGTCTTGCGGTCCTCGCCAAACATGCACTTAACAAAGTAGTCGAGCGTGCCCTTAAGATCGCCAAAGGTGATGCCCTCGTCGACGACCAGGCCCTCGATCTGGTTGAACTGCGGCAGGTGACAGGCGTCGGCCGTGTCGGGACGGTAGACGGTGCCCGGGCAGATCATGTAGATGGGCGGCTTCTGCGACTCCATGGTGTGAATCTGCACGCCCGAGGTCTGGGTGCGCAGCAGCACGTCGGACTCGCCGTGGGCATGCGCCTCGGGGTGCGCGACGCTGCCGGGGTTGTTGTCGACCACATAGAAGGTGTCGCGGGCCGAGCGGCTCGGGTGATCCATGGGGGCGTTGAGCGCGGTGAAGTTGTAGTAGGAGGTGTCGACCATGGGACCGGACTCGACGGTGTAGCCGATACCGCTAAAGATATCCTCGGCCTCCTCGATGATCTGCTTGATCAGGTGCTGGTGGCCGATCTGCGGACGAATGCCCGGCAGCGTGATGTCGACGGCCTCGTGCTCCAGTGCGTGCTTGAGGGCGGCGGCCTTCATCTCGGTGGTGCGCTCGTCGAGCATGCCCTCGATCAGCTGGCGCATCTCGTTGGCGCGCTTGCCCATCACAGGGCGATCCTCGGGGGCGAGCTTGCCCATCATGCGCATCAGGCCGGTAATACGACCCTTGCGGCCGAGCAGCTCAACGCGCGCAGCCTCGAGCTTGGCGGCGTCGTCGGCGCCTGCGACGAGCTCCTTGGCCTCTTCCTCGAGTTTGACCAGATCATCAATCAGACTCATGTCTTCCCTTTCGTCTCTCGCGTTCCCCGCTCGCCAGGACGACTGCCGCCGTCTGGCGTTGCAAAAACGCGGCCCGGTTCGGTAACAAAAAACCGTCCTCGGGCATGTGCATTGCCCAAGGACGGTTGAATTCCGCGGTACCACCTTGTTTGACCCGGCGGATGTCTGGCCCGCCGTGCCCACTCTGTGCCCCTTATCGCGAGGCTCACGGCTTCCCTACTGGGGCTTCGCCGCCGCTGGCCGCGTGCCCGTTGAGGTTGCTGCTCGGGAGTGAACGCTTGGCCCTTGCCACCGCAGGAAGGCTTGCAGCCCATGACCTTCCCTCTCTTGCCGGCGACGCGGCGGGCAAAACCCTCTCCGTCAACGCATTGGGCTATAGGATAACACATTCTGCGAGCATATCGCCGCGTTCCGTTTTGTTCGCACTGGGTACAAGGCAGATAGCTGTGCAAACTGGCCGCACGCCCACCCGTGGCGTCCGGTCTGCGAGATCAAGGATATAGGTATGGGAAAGAAACTCGATAAGAAAACCAAGGCCGCCGTGGCCAAGGCCTCTAAGAACGCCAAGGCGGGCAAGGGCATCAAGAAGCTCCGCAAGCTCGAAGGCAAACTATGGACCCGCGAGTACCTGCTCAAGATTGCCGAGTTCGATGGCGCGACGATTGCCCCCGCCAACGGCGCTGCGGCCCGCGCCGATGCTATGGGCACCCTTGCCGGCGAACATCACAAGCTCCTGACCAGCAAAAAGTCCGTCGAGCTTGTAGGCTCGCTGGCACACGAGACCGTCGCCGGCGGCAAGATCGACGACCCGCAGCTGCTCGATGAGATCCGTGTGCTCGGCCGCGACCAGCGCGAGGCAAGCGCCATTCCCACCGAAGAAGCCGAAGCCTGGACCAGGCTCACCTGCGAGGCCGACGCCGTGTGGCACAAGGCCAAGACGGCCAACGACTGGGCGAGCTTTGAGCCCTACGTGGATAGAATCGTCGCCCAACTTAAGCATCAGGCCCAGCTCATGGACCCCAAGCGCGACCCATACGATGTTTGGCTCGACCAGTACGAACGCGGCCTTTCCGCCAAGAGCTTCGATGCGTTTTGTGACGAGGTCAAGGCCACCGTCGTGCCGCTCGTGCACGCCATCGGCGAGCGCGGACAGCAGCCTACTGCCGACTTTTTGCACGCGCATGTGCCCGAGGCCGCCCAGCGCGCCATGAGCTTCGACCTGATGAAGCTCGTCGGCCTTAACCTGGACGACACCACGCTCGCCTTTACCGAGCACCCGTTTAGCGAGGGCTTTGCCGTGGGTGACGCGCGCATCGCCACGCACATCTACGAGGACGACTGCATCTCCAACGTCTATAGCATCATCCACGAGGCGGGGCACGCCATGTACGAGCTGGGCGTCAATCCCGCTTACGCGCGCACGTGTCTGGAGGGCGGCACCTCCATGGGCATTCACGAGAGCCAGAGCCGCTTCTTTGAGAACACCGTAGGCCGCAGTCGCGCTTTTATGGGCCCGCTGCTCGAAGTGCTGCGCCGTCACGCGCCCGAGGTCTACGGCAACGTGGACGAGGACACGCTCTACCACGCCGTGAACATCGCTCAGCCGTCGCTGATCCGTACCGAGGCCGACGAGCTCACCTACCCGCTGCATATTATGGTGCGCTACGAGATTGAGCGCATGCTGTTTGCCGGCGAGGCCACGGCAAAGGACATCCCCGCGCTTTGGAATCGCTTTATGGGCGAGTACCTGGGCATTCCTGTTCCCGACGACACGCGCGGCTGCCTGCAGGATACGCACTGGAGCGGCGGCTCGTTTGGCTACTTCCCCACGTATGCGCTGGGCAGCGCCTACGATGCCATGTTTGTGCCGGCCATGTGCCGCGACGGTGTCGACCTTAACGGCGCCTGTGCGAGCGGCGACCTGACACCCGTCCGCGCTTGGCTGGGCGAGCACATTTGGCAGTGGGGCCGCGCCAAGGACGCGCCGGAGCTCATCAAAGGCGCGTGCGGTATGGCATTCGACGCCCGCTACTACTGCAGCTACCTGCAGGACAAGTTCACCACGCTGTACCAGCTGTAAGGATTGACCAGCACGCCATCGCCAACGCCAACCATGTTGACGTCGATGTCTTGGCAACGTCAGCGAAAACGGCCCCAAGCGAGCAAGGTGACGTGAAATGAAAGGGCGCTGACCTTCTGGTCGCGCCCTTGAAATTGAACGCCAGATTGCCGCCTGGGGCCGTTTGTAGCGTCGAGCGGTTACGCGGTTTGGTAAAACCGCGTAACTACAGAGCCTCCAGCGCGGCGGCGATGCGCTTCATGGCGGCGTCGGCGGCGGCTTGGTCGGGGGCCTCGGCCAAAACGCGAATCACCGACTCGGTTCCGCTCTTGCGCACCAGCACGCGGCCCTCGCCCGCCAGCGATGCCTCGGCCTCGGCGATAGCGGCCTGCACGCCCATGTTGCCCAGCGCAGCATCCTTGTCCGCCACGCGTACGGCAACCTGCGCCTGCGGCAGCAGCTTGCACGGCACCGCGAGCTGCGAAAGCGTCTCGCGTTCGGCACGAATCACTTCCATCACACGCAGCGAGGTCATAATGCCGTCGCCCGTACGCTCGATATCGCCAAAGATCGTATGGCCCGTCTGCTCGCCACCCAGGCTGTAGCCGCCCTCGCGCATCTTGGCATACACGTGGCGGTCGCCCACGCCGCTGGTCACGGCACTCAGGCCGGCAAGCTCCAGCGACTTAATCAGGCCAAAGTTGCTGGCGATCGTCGGCACCACGGTACCGCCCGAGAGGCGCCCGTGCTTGTTAAGATACACGCCGCACACGTACAGAATCTGGTCGCCGTCGACCACGCGGCCGCGCTCGTCCACGGCCAGGCAGCGATCGGCATCGCCGTCGTAGGCAAAGCCCACGTCCAAGCCTTGCTCCACCACATGGCGCTGCAGGCGCTCCATATGCGTAGAGCCGCAGTCGACGTTAATGTTAAAGCCGTCGGGTGCGGCGTTAATCACGCGCACATCGGCGCCGAGCGCATCGAACACCGGCTTGGCGACAGAGGACGCCGAGCCGTTGGCGCAGTCAATGCCAATCTTGACGCCCTGCAGCGAAAAGTTCGCGCTTGCAATGAGCGAGGCAATGTAGCGGTTGCGACCCTGCATGTAGTCAACCGTGGCGCCAATGTGGTTGCCCGTGGCCAGCGGCACCTCGCTCTTGCCATCGATGTAGTCCTCGATGAGCTCCAGCACGTCCTCGTCCATCTTAAAGCCGTCGCTGTTGACGAGCTTAATGCCGTTATCGCAAAACGGGTTGTGGCTCGCACTGATCATGATGCCGCAATCGAAGCAGCCCTCCACGGTCTGGTGCGCCACGCCCGGCGTGGGGATCACGTGCAGCATATAGGCGTCTGCGCCGCTCGCGACTAGGCCGCTCACCAGCGCCGCCTCGAACATATAGCTCGAGCGACGCGTGTCCTTACCCACGATCACGCGCGCCTTGGCCCCGCGCCTGGCGCCGTAATACCAGCCCACAAAGCGGCCGATCTTGTACGCGTGCTCCACGGTCAGCCCAACGTTGGCCTCGCCGCGAAATCCGTCGGTGCCAAAGTACTTCATAAGAGGTCCTCTCTATAGACAAAGGCACGCCGCCAAAGCAACGCGCCGCCAGCCTATTATCCTTTAAAGCAACCGTAGGGGCTACACCGTGAGGAACATCATCACGATGATCATGGCAAAGCCGATAAGATCGGTCGGCAAAAATACCGTGCCCAGCATAACGGCGCTGGTAATGGTTGCCGAGACCGGCTCCACGGTCCCGATGAGGCTCGCGCGCACCGAGCCGATGTCCTTGACGCCCTGCATATAGAGCATGTACGCCAAAAACGAGCCCACGACCACAAACACCGCGAGCGCCTCGACGCCGGCGGCATCGAGCGCCGGCATATGGGCCCACGGCTGCACGAAAACGCACGAGACCACGCCTGCCGTGAGCATGGCAGAGCCTGTAACGATGGGGCTGCCGTATTCGGGCAGGATCTTGGCGGGAATCACCGCCATGCAGGTGGCGCTGACCGCACACATAAGGCCCGCAACCAGGCCGAGCGGCGAGATGCTCAGGCTGGTGGGATCACCGCCGGTAGCGATTAAAAAGGTGCCGCCCAGGGCCAGACCAATGCCGATCGCCTCGCGAGCGCGCGGCATGCGGCGATCGACCACGCAGGTGTAGCCCATGATGATGACCAGCTGCAGGCACTGAAGCACCGTCGCAGTTCCGGCATTGGTCAGACGCACGGCCGAAAGATAGCAGAACTGGTTGAACAGCAGGCCAAAAGCGGTAAAAAGCAGCAGTTGCTTACGGTCGGCAGGCGTGGTCCAGAGCTTGACCAGACGCTCGCGATCGCGCGTGACCACCACGACCATAAAGAGCAGGCCGGCGAGAATCTGGCGCACACTCATAAGCCACAGGGTATCAACGTGATAAGTGTCGAACAGAAAGCTCGCGCTGGTGCCCGAAAAACCCCAAAACGAACCGCCCACCAGCGTGGCCAGAACGCCCGTAATCATCTTGCGCGTCGAGGCACTGTTCAGGCGGTCGCGCCATGCACGGCGGGTGCTGCGGCTGAGCTCATCGGTGCCCTCGGGCACATCAATGTTCGATATATCGGTCATCGGCACCGAAGTCCCTGCGCCTTCGACCTGCTCGACACGCTCTTTGTTCATCCCGCTCCCCCGAAACAGCCTGGAAACAATTCGGCTTACCTTACCACGGCGAAGGCACCAGCTGGGGGCTTGTCCGCTTATCGGTAGGACAATTCCGCAGACGTCTCTTCCATGGCCCGGCATCGCAACGGCTTTGCATTATGCGACAGCCAAATCACGGCAGCGAGCTCTTTTAAAATGGGCGCGACAAAGCCCTTTGATTCCACAACGTTAGCGATTTTAAAAAATATTCTTGCCACCGAGTTCAAGCTCCGTTATATTATCCCTTGCGCACTTGCGCACCCTTGATCGGGCGTTTAGCTCAGGGGGAGAGCGCTTCCCTGACACGGAAGAGGTCAGAAGTTCAAATCTTCTAACGCCCACCAAATGTTCGCAGCCCAGAGGCTATGCCTCTGGGCTGTTTTGTTTTATCTGCTAAGCCAAAAGGGCGCCGTGGCACCCAAAACCGCTTCGGCAGCTCCAATAACCATCCCAATCGAGGCTGATACCGCCTCTACATAACCGGCAATCATCCCGGCAGACCCCAAGTTGCTTCGGTATCCCCGGCAATTACCCCTGCCACACCCAAAGTCGCCCAGACAACCCCGGCGATCGCCCCAATCAGCCCCAAAATCACCCAAACAGCCTTGGCGACTGCCCCGATCTGGCCTTCGCAAGCCTCGCGGCCACATCCGGACAGCCTTCCCATAATCAGGTCTAATACTTTTCCCAAGAAGTGAACGACCTTATTTGGACCCCCGAAGCATCCACACTTTTTACAGCCAAAACCGCAGGATTCCAATGATAAAACCGCAGGAAATAAGCCACCAAAAGTGTCGATGTTTCGGGGGTCCGTTTTGACTCGTTCACTTCTCGGGAAAAGTATTAGACCTGACAATGAGGCCCTTGGTCCCATGCCCAGCAACCGCCCCTACCAATGTTGACGCGCCTCGATTACGGCCTGCCAAAGCTTAAACCGCTTCGCTTCGACGCGCTTGAGGGCAAAGTATCGCTGCTCCTCGCTCATGGGCTTATTAAAAATGGGTCGCTTGTTCCGGTGCAGCTTCCGTCGGATGCGTTCGCACAGCCGGATGAGCTTGTCGAAGTCATTTGCCTGCTCAGTCGTCACGGTGAAGTGTGCCACGCCGCTCAACAGCTCCAACTCGTTGCGGCGCTCGGCATCCTTGTAAATCTTCTCGCGTCCGTCATGAATGGCATCGCTATCGTAATCGACCATCGCGGTCAGCACCTCTGGCAGCAGCCCGGCCTTTACTTTATCCATGCCCACCTCGACTTTAGCCGTAAGCGTTATGTCGGGTGTGCGCTCCAACACGCGAAGCTTGCGATCACGTCCGTCATTGTATCCATCGCGAATGAAGACCTTCTTGTTAAGTTCGGCCTTGCCCAATGCATACCCGCCGTAGCGCGCAGGCAGCGACATAAACATGCAGAGCCCCGACTCCCTCGGAGAGCGCGACCCCTCGATCACATATGCAAGCAGCGCCTTTGCCTTCGCGATACCCCTCACCTTGGGCGACTTCTCGATATACGCCTCGATGAGCTCCTTAGTCGTGAGCCTGCTATCGCGCATGCCCGCATCCCTGCCTGTTACCCCACCGGGAGCAAGGTTATCCAGCCGGTAATCCGATGTCATCGCATAGCCGGCATAGACGGCCGCTGCCACATCGCCATCGTGCACAGCCTGCAAAAACGCCAGCTCGGGAGAGCACACATACGCATCAAGGTCGCCCATCCAGTGGCCCAGCGAGATAAACGAACCCGCCGGGAGCTCGTTGGTGCACAGATGCGTCTTAACATGCTTGCTCTGCCGACGGCCGGCGCGCGACGGCACCAGCAAATCCAGCGTTTCGATCCCCAGGTCATAGCGATCGATAAACTCCTGCGCTTCTTGGTCCAAGAGCGCACAGGCACCTGCAATCGACACGACCTCTGGCTCCGAATCCCCAAAGCGAGGGTTCGGCATGTGCGCCAGCAGCGCCAATGCGGCGTTATGTGAAACGATAAAGTACCTCATGGCGCGAAGATAGCACGCACGCCGGCGGCGGCTGGCGGTTCTGTTAAGTTTCCGGTAAACGACCGGCGGTTTTTTCGCCGAGGTGCGCCAAAGTGTTCATTCGCCGATGCCCAAACCGCAATCCGTCAAGTTTTTGGCAAGGTTGCCGCCCAACTGGCCAAAAGCCGACCATCTACTTGCCAGTTTATCCAAGGCGTAACCAACCAGTCCGCACCGCGGCTTCTCGGCAAAACGCCACAACGTCCACACCCTGCGGTATCCTTGAGCCACTTACACCTGTAGCACCAAGGAGCCACCATGCGCACCGAGCTCGATGTTCCCTTTTCGCGCAAAGAAGAAGCCAAGGCGCTGGGCGCCAAATGGGACCGGACCAAGAAGATCTGGTATGTACCCAGCGGCGTCAACCCCGAGCCCTTTGCCGAGTGGCTGCCCGGTGTTAACCGATCCGACCCCTCTGCGCCGTATATATATCTAGTACTGGGCAAGCGCGAATGCTGGAAATGCCACAAAGAGACCTCGGTCGCGGCCTTCGGAATTCCCTATCGAGCCGACGACGGCGAGGGCATCGCCATCGCGCACGCACCCAACAAGGCCGGGCACATTGCCATCGACACGACCAATGCCAACGCGCTCGCCATTGTTCCCGCTCTTGGCTGCGTCCCGGGCGAGATCCGCGACTATCTTTCTAAGCGCTGTGGCTACAAGCCCGTAGGCGCGCGAGCCTCCAAAGCCCCATCGCTCGGCAACACGTGCACCAGTTGCGGCGCGCTGCAAGGCAGCCGCTATCTGTTCGAAGAACCCACGTCCCCGTTTGCCCTCACTGCCATCAACAAGCTGCCGGCACTGGAGTTTGTGCGCGTCGAAGTTGCCGGCGTCTTTGGCGTCCCGGCCACGCGTACCAATTTTAATCAGGCACTCTTTACCTGGGCACGCGACCATCACGCCGAGTTCCACAAGCAGCTCGGTGAGGGGGTTTATTTGTAGAAACGGAGAAGCCTTCACAGCCAGCTCCTCCGCATCACCTATCCCTCGTCGCCGACGTCGTACACGATATCGAGGCCGCAACCAGGGCATTTCTCCGGATGCACCGGCATATGAACGCCCGTCCGTTTTCTCACTTCGTCGCTGAGTCTGTCGCGCGCATCGATGAACCGAATATCGAGACACGATATTTGCGAGCCGCAACAAGGACAGGCGACGGCAAATGACCCGCAATCAACCTCTACGCCCGGAAACATATTGCTGTCTATAAGGGCACACGGCAGTTTTCCGTACTTCCCCATCGCAATATCGCCTCGTCAGCTCACACGCGCTCCTCTCTCGCTATCCAAATCAGGAAGAGCATGCACCGGCGGGCGTGCACGAGATTGCATCGCCACGCGATCCGATCAAACAACACGATCGTAAAAGACCGCCAAAGCCAAATACGCTAATACGGCAGAAGCCCCGCCTTTTCACGCTTCTTTTCCGAGCGATCGAACTCTATGCGATGGGCCTCAAGAAACACCGCATTGGGTCGCCACTGACGCTCATTCGGCTGCCTTAGCGTCGCACCTGCAAAGGAAGCGTAGTCGGTCTTATCCAGCAGGTACGATCCGCACAGCCGATATTCGCCGCAAACAGGCTCAAACGAAATCAGATGAGCATCGAATAGAGCATGAAAGTCGCGCCGAAGCAGAATGCCGTTGCTGGCAACCTGCGATTTGGGTCCCGAGTAATTCTCGATATGTGCAGCCTCCAGTGCCTCGTTAACCCCACAACCCGACACCGCGCAGCGACCATCATAGGCGGCAATGAGCTGCTTGCGGAACCATTGCTGCCCCAATCGCTCGCGTCTCAACGCATAGCGAGCTTTTTCGTCATCGGTCGCACTCTGCCCGGCAAACTCAATGTCGGCTGACATGTGCTTCAGATAGCTCATGTCGGACGCAAAACGAGGATCAGGCCCGCCTTTATGAACGGGACCATGCAGAACAAACCAGCCGTTTTCAGGCTCAAACCGTTCAACAAACGCAAGGCCGAGCACCTTATAGCCCACCTCGGTTGCAAATATGACTCCAACTGGAACGCCATATTCCATGCAGTTGAGCATTTTACGGTTGTAATTCTGGTCTCGAGAACCAACGACACCTGGCGCTTGAACCGAATACTTAATGACCCACGTACCGTCATCCAAATAGAGCGGAGGAACATCGGTGTAGAAGCTCTTTTTAGAGTTATGGACCGAAAGCGCAAAGATCTTATTGGGATCTTGCTTCACCCGATCCTGGCCCGGCCAGAAGATCCCTGAATCCCGCGTTACGGGAAAGAAGTCCGCGCCAATTCTCAAACGATACTGATACTGAGGGCTATCTTCCTTGGTGCGGTGCGGAAGGCTGGTCCAAACGCCGCCGCGCTGCTCCTCACCCAGAAACCACTCCCATGCCTCAACGTATTCGGAAGGCACGAGACTGCAGGCACGGTCATAGCTTGGTCCATCCATCAACGGAACAGCAAGGTCAATGTCGTTCATCGCCAGCACCTACAACCATACGAACGCGAGTCATGCCCCTCAATAATATGGCCGAGAGTCAATTATTACGAGATCTCATTCCGCGATCGGCACATCGTTGATGCTCTCGGTTTGCCGCTGGCGCGCTCATACCCCGCTATCCCACTCCCCTGTATACTGATGTAGCACGTGTTTCATCCGGGCTTATTGGGCCGGATTGTTCATGGGAGGGTCTTATGGCTGCTTCGAATCCGCCTAAGGGAAGCGTTTCTTCTTCGTCCATCAAGCCGGTGACGCGCAAGGCCGTGCGTTGCCAGCGCGAGGTCGCTTGGCTTGTCACGCAGGCGGCGGGCAGGCTCGTGGCGACCACGGAGGACGTCAATGCGCCTACGCCGAGCTTTGTGTTAGCAGCGGCGCTGGATTTTGTGCGCCAATTGGAGCTTGCCGCACAGGATGCCAGCGGCCACCTCGACTACCAGAATGTTATGGCGCCCGACCTGCAAACGTTCTGCCACATGGCCAAGTTGCCCGCCGCGCCCAATGCGCTTTCGGACGCGGGCTACATGTTTACGCTTTCGGGCGCGGACCTTATCCGCGACATCTACGCATACTGCAGCGAGCTCGCCGAGCGCCACGTCTTTGGCGCGGCTGAAGTCAAACCGGGAAATGTCATCAAACTGGTTCTTAGGCTGTTCTTGATGGATGGGTTCGGGACTATGCCAGCGTAAGCCGGATTTTTAACTTCGCCGTCGACTGGGCAACAACCGCCTTACCTTAGCGGGCGCCAATCGAGAGTCGATTATTGGGTCACCTCGTCCGCTGGCGCATTTATTCCGCACGCTCCGACAGTCGATACTTGCGGTTGCGACTCGTCGCCGGCGCTGTGGGCTCAAGCTCGCCTTGAGCAATGAGTGTGTTGACGCGCGACCTAACCTGGGAAATTGTGAGCCCTGTGTGCTCCGCCAACTCGCGCGTACCCAGCTCACCGCAACGCTTAAGTGCCGCCACAATTAAGTCACCGCCGTGGTCGACCGGCTCGACCTTTGAGCGATAGAGAACCACTTTGAACCGATCGAATCCCGGGCAGAACAGGGGCTCGGCCAAACCATGAGCACACATGGCGTCGATCATCATCGGAATGCCCGAGCCATTGCCCTCAGCCGGCGAACCTGCGCCATCCGGCAGCGGAACAATCGACATGAGTTTCATGAGCGTCGCGTTGCGGCACCGGGAGCTGCCGTCAAACAAGTTCTCGCGAGTCTTTCCTCCGTATAGGCCGCCGGGGTTCGTCACTTCGATACGGTCATCAAAGACGTCAACAGCGATCGACTGCCCACAGAACCGATCTCCGTATTCTCGGTGGATTACGGCGTTGGCGATTGCCTCGCGCAGGACCTCCTCGGGAATCTCCAGCGAGTCGACACGCGAGACGCCTTGGATCGTCGAGGTTCGCCGCAAATTCTTGGCGACTGCCGCGACGGCATCCGAGATCATTTCGCCCAGGGTGCCCTCGCAGACTGTGCGGTCCATAAATCTTAGCGGTCCCGCAGCGCCCTTTTGAGTTCCCGCATGGACAGCCACATCAATGAAGAGCTTGGGATAGAACTGCTGAGGGTAAACGCCCGCGGCAAGGAGGCCGGCCTTGGTAACATTGCCCTGGAAGTCGAGGAAATTCAGACGCTCCATCTTTGTCTTCTTGTCCGCCGCACCGCGCATCGCTCGAGGCGTCAACGAATAGGCACGCTCTATCGTGCGGTCGACCAGCGACTCGTCGAGATCGCCCGCACTCGTGCCGGGCACCGCATCGCGATCGCTAGGACTCGTCCGCTCGTATGACGACAGTGCCAAAACCTCGGTCGATGAAAGTGGCACGTCTTTGTCATCAATGCGCTTGTAGCTGCCGCCCTGGGCGCCGCGTTCTATTACATAGCAGGGCTTGCTCGACGGGTCGAGCTCCTCAATCGTGATAACGAGAACCACGGTGCCCCGAAGCTCCACGCGCTCAATAGTGTATTTAGGCGGATTGGCCAGTTTTCCGCGACCGCCGGCATCACCCATGCCTGCGACAAATTGGTTGAGCACCTTCTCGGTCTCAAAGTCCTCAACCGGGACAAAGCCCGCGCGCTCGCTCACGCCGAGCACGATAATTCCGCCGGCGGTATTCGCGAATGCACTAACCGTTTCCCATACGTCGCGAGAAAGCGTCGTGGCGCTCTCCTTGACCTCGACGCTAAGATCGTCCGAGCCCATGCGCCTTAAAGACTCGAGCAGACCGATCAGTTCGTTCTCGTTCATCTGCACGTCCTTTCGCTCGGTCCGGCGGAGAATGCCGCGAATAGATTTCCTTCGTCTCTCAGTTATCTCTCGTATTAGAGATGAGTGAAAGATGAGAGATAAGATATCTACCATCTGTTTCATTTAAACATGTTTTTGCTGGTAGAACAATCAGTATTGAGACAATACCGTGATTTCTTGTCTCTTTGCTGCTCAGTTATCTCTCATATTCATCTCTCGTCTTTCTGTTATCTCTCGTATTAGTGACGAATGAGAGATGAGAGATGAGAGATGCGCGGGCGGCGGATGAGCGTGGATTTTGGACGGTCGGGAAATGAGGGTGGATATTTGGACGGTTTTTGGACGTTTTGAGGCTGATTCCGTCCGAAAATCCACTCTCATTCGATAGGCGTCCAAGTTTCCACGCTCGCGCGGCGGGCACGCGGGGCCTTTGTCCAATCCGCCGGCATCGTCTCCAGTTCGCCGCAGAGCCGCGGCCCCATATGGGTATACTCACGAGGATTCGACTCGATTCGCCCCCGCTGGGGCGTCAAAGGAGACTGCATATGCCCACCACCTCAACCGACCCGCGCACCGCTGCCGCCGCGCTGCTGGTGCCTGGCACCACCTGCCACGGTTTTGCCGTCGAGCGCTGCGAGACCGTGCCCGAGCTCGACTCGGACGCCTACGTGCTGCGCCACACCGCCTCGGGCGCTCGCCTGCTGTACCTGGCGTGCGACGACGAAAACAAGGCTTTTGCCATTGGCTTTAAGACGCCGCCGGCTGATTCCACCGGCGTGTTCCATATCCTCGAGCACTCGGTGCTGTGCGGATCGGCCAAGTTTCCCGTCAAGGAGCCGTTCGTCGACCTGATCAAGAGCTCCATGCAGACGTTCCTCAACGCCATGACCTACCCCGACAAGACCATCTACCCTGTCGCCACAACCAACGAGCAGGATCTGTACAACCTGATGGACGTGTACCTGGACGCGGTGTTCAACCCGGCCATCTACACCAAGCCCACCATTTTTGAGCAGGAGGGCTGGCACTACGAGCTGGACCTGCCGAAGGGCGCCGAGGGCGAGGGCAACGGCAGTTCCGCAAGCCTGCGCGAGGGCACGCTACGCTATAACGGCGTGGTGTTCAATGAGATGAAGGGCGCGCTGTCCGACCCCATGAGCGTGCTGGACGATGCCGTCAACGCCGCGCTTTATCCCGACACCGCCTATGCGCACGAGAGCGGCGGCGACCCGCGCGCGATTCCTGCGCTCACCTACGAGCAGTTCCTGGACACGCACGCGCGCCACTACAATCCTTCCAACTCCTACATCACACTCTACGGCGACCTGGACGTGGACCGTGCACTGGCCTTTTTGGACGAGCGCTATCTGTCGCAGCCGAGTGCCGCGAGCCGCCGCATGGACGCAGCCGTCGCCGCCGGCGAGGACCCGTCCACGCTGGCGCCCAATCCGCTGGTCGTGCAGGCGCCCGTGACCTGCGAGTACAAGCGTGTCGAGATGGCAACCACACCCGAGAACGCCCTGGTGGGCCTGGGTCTTGTGCTGGGCAGCGCGCTCGACCGCAAGCGCACGATCGCGGCGGACATCCTGTTCGAGGCACTGCTGGGTTCCAACGAGGCACCGGTTAAGAAGGCCATTCTGGCCGCCGGCCTGGGCGGCAACGTGGTGAGCTACACCGCGGCCGAGAGCCTGCAGCCCTACGAGCTCATCATGCTGCAAAACGCGCAGCCCGGCGTGGCGCGCGAGCTGCGCCGCGTGTTCCAGGACGCCTGCCGCGACCTGTGCGAGCACGGCGTTCCGCGCGAGCGCCTAGAGGCCATCATCAGCAGCAACGAATACGACCTGCGCCAGCGCGATTACGGTATCGCCGACGGCGTGGCCATTGCGTGCGACGCGCTGAGCACCTGGCTCTACGATGACGACGCCGCGACGCTGGCGCTCAAGTACGGCCCGGTATACGAGGAGCTGCGCGGCGAGCTGGACGGCAGCTATTTTGAGGACCTGCTGCGCGAGCTCGTGCTGGAGAATGACCACATGGCGCTGGTCGAGCTGGTGCCGGTGGATGCCGCCGAGGGTGCGGAGAGTGCCGAGACTGCCGAGCTGGCAGCCAAGCGCGACGCCATGACCGATGCCGAGCTGGCCGATGTGGTCGAGCGCACGGCTGCGCTGCGCGCCGCGCAGGAGGCGGATGACGCGCCCGAGGCCAAGGCCACGCTGCCACGCCTGCGCGTGTCCGACATTGGCGAGGCGCGCCCCGAGCCGCCGCTCGTTGTGGACACGACCGCGCCCATCCCCTGCCTGCGCCACGGCATCCCCACCAACCGCTTGGCCTACGCCATGCAGTATTTCGACCTGAGCTGCGTCGCGTTTGAAGACCTGCCCTATGTGACCCTGCTCTGCCGCCTGCTCAAACAGCTGCCCACGAGCGAACACTCGGCCGAGGAGCTCGACAACCTTATCGCTGGCAAGCTGGGCTTTTTGAGCTTTACGACCGAGGTCATGACGCAGCCCGACGTGGACGGCGTGCACCCCTACCTGTTGGTGAGTGCCGGCGCCCTGTCCGAGAAGATCGATGCGCTGGCGAGCCTGCCGCGCGAGGTGTGGTCGAGCACGCTGTTGCTTGATGCCGACGCCGACCGCGTGCGCGACGTGCTCACGCAGATTCGCATTGGGCTTGAGCAGGGCTTCATTAACAACGGTCACTCGGCGGCGCTCGGTCGCGCGATGAGCTACAGCTCGCCTTCGGCCGTGGTGCGCGAGCAGCTTTCGGGCGTGGACTTCTACCTGTTCCTGCGCGATCTGCTCGACCACTTTGACGAGCGCCTGGACGACCTGCGCGCCAAGCTTGCCGAGCTGGCAGGCCGCATCTTTGTGTCCGATGGCTGTCTGGCGAGCTTTACCGGCAGCGATGAGGACTTTGACGCGTACTGGGCCGCCGCGGGCGACCTGGGGTTGGGCGTGGGCGACGGTGCTGTTGCCGGCCGCGACGCGCTCGTGGTGCCGACGCCGTGTGACCGCCACGAGGCTTTTGTCATCCCCAGCGACATCTGCTTTGCGGCAAGCGCATGCGACCCGCGTCGCCTGGGCATTGACGTGACGGGCGCCTGGGCGGTTGCCGCCAACGCGCTCTCCTACGACTACCTGTGGAATGAGATCCGCGTGAAGGGCGGGGCGTACGGCTGCGGATTCCGCGCGGCAGGCGAGCGTCAGGCGGCGTTCTACACCTACCGCGACCCGGCGGTCGATCCTTCGATTGAGCGCGTGGCGCGCGCAGGCGAATGGCTCGGCAGCTTTGAGCCCGACGAGGCCGCCTTTGAGGGCTTTATCGTGAGCTGCGTGAGCGGCATGGACGCGCCCGTGAAGCCGTACGCGCTCACCAAGCGCCGCAACACGACCTACCTGGCTGGACTCGATCCGCACGCCCGCGAGGAGCGCCGCGCCCAGATGCTCGCCGCCACGCCCGGTGAGCTGCGCTCGCTCGGCGCCGACGTGACGCGCATCGCAGCCGTCTCGCCCACCTGCGTCTTTGGCGGCCGAGACGTCATCGCCAAGAGCAACGCCGGCTTCAACGTCATCGACCTGCTGGGCTAACGCACAGCAAAGGTAGATTTTTGGGACATGCCTGAAAATCTACCTTTTCTTTTGCCGCTGCTTGGGCGGGGCAGCTCAGCCCGTCACACCAGTTTGTCTAAATCTGTAACATCTAGGCGGCAATATTGGCTCCAGATGTTACAAATCGAGACGTTTTCGGATGACGCCGGCCCTTTGTCTCAATCTGTAACATCTAGGCCCGATTTTGCCGAGTTACTGTTACAGATCGAGACACACCGCCGCGAACACCCACTCTTCGTCAAAACCCACGAAGGTGTCCATGAACTGCTCCCCTTGCGATGGTTTGCGTGGTGGTTTCGACATTTGACCAGATAAAACCTACCAAAATAAACCTGTCCCTTTTTGGTAGGTTTGAGAGAGGGGCCGGGATGGATAAGGCCGAGTTGCGGCGGGCGGTAATTGCCCGGCGCGACGCTCTAGATTTGGATATGCGGGCGGCAAAGTCTGCTGCTGTATGTGCGCGGCTCGTTGAGTTGCTGGGCGGCTCGGGTCCCGTGGCCCCGCGCACCGTTGCCGTCTATGCCGCCATGGGCTCCGAGGCAGATCCTGCCGCGTTTGCCGCAGCGGCCGCAAAGCACGGCTGGCGCGTGGCCTATCCGTGCATGTTCTCGGCAGCTGACACCGTGGCTTGTGGCCAGCGCATGTGCATGCGGGCGGTCACAGCCGACGACGTCGCCACGGCCCCGTTTATCGCCCGCCCTACGCGGGCCTTCGCAGCCACGGACGTCGACAGCAGCCGCTTTCCTATCGTGCCTGCCGAGGCGCTCGATATGATCGTCGTGCCGCTCGTAGCCTTCGACCACACCGGCGCGCGCCTGGGCTATGGCGGCGGCTGCTACGACCGCTACCTGCCCACGCTCTCGCCCGCATGCCAAATCATCGGCATCGCCTTTGACGAGCAGCGTGTCGACCACGTTCCCACCGACACCCACGACCTGCCGCTACCCCACATCATCAGCGCCTAACTGCCGTTGTATCGCACCCGCAAGATGGGCATCCGAAAATCCACGCTCGTCACGCCGCAGCCGCAGCCACAACCGCAACCGCAGCCGTAGCCTAGTGCTCCTCGCCGGCGCGGGCCAGGTCGTAGGGCGTGGTCTGGTAGACGTAGTAGTTGAGCCAGTTGGTGTAGAGCAGCTGGGCCTGGCTGCGCCAGACGTTGCGCGGCTCGGCGGTGGGGTCGTCACCTGGGAAGTAATGCGCCGGCACCTGGGGGTTGAGCCCGCGCTTCACGTCGCGCTCGTACTCCAGGCGCAGCGTGTCGGTATCGTACTCGGGATGGCCAAAGACAAAGAAGCGGCGACTGTCGGTCGACTTGACGATGTACAGGCCCACCTCGTCTGATACGGCCACGACCTCAAGCTGCGGCTCGGCCTCCACGTCCTCACGGCGCACATCGGTATTGCGTGAGTGCACGGCATAGAAGCGGTCGTCAAAGCCGCGGACCAGCGGGCTTTGCGGCTTCACCAGATAATGCTCAAACACGCCGCTCGCCTTGGCCGGCAGGTCGCACTTCTGGATACCGTAATGATGGTAGAGCCCTGCCTGTGCGCCCCAGCAAATGTGCAGCGTAGAGTGCACGTGCGTGGTGGACCAATCCATGATCTGGCAGAGCTCGGGCCAGTAGTCGACCTCCTCGAACGGCATCCGCTCCACCGGCGCGCCCGTGATGATCAGACCGTCGTAGTGGATATCGCGGATGTCGTCGAACGTACGGTAGAACGTCTCCAGGTGGCCGGCACTCACGTGCGTGGCCTCGTGCGTCTTGGTGCGTAGCAGGTCCACCTCTACCTGCAGCGGCGTGTTGGAGAGCTTGCGCATGATCTGCGTCTCGGTGGCGATCTTGGTTGGCATGAGGTTGAGGATGAGCACGCGCAGCGGACGGATGTCCTGGTGCAGCGCGCGGTACTCGGTCATGACAAAGATGTTCTCGCTCTCGAGCTGCGCGGCGGCAGGGAGGGCGTCGGGGATGCGAATGGGCATGGATGCTCCTTACGAGTCAGTTGCAGCTATGGTACAACGAGCGGCCCCATCCGCGCGAGTGCATCGCCCCGAGACACCGTCAGCGGCCCAAATCACTCCAAAAGTAGAGATTAAGGCATGTCCCAAAAATCTACGGCGCTTTAGCCTAGCAAAGTGGCAGCAGGACGCTACAATGGTTCGATGCGAAAAACTCGGCCGAAAGGATACGTATATGTACCAGACGCGTAAGATCGGTGTGGTCGGCCAGGGCCACGTAGGAGCACATGTCGCCAACAGCCTGCTCATGCAGGGCATTGCCGATGAGCTGTACCTCTGCGATATCAACGAGGCAAAGGTGACGTCCGAGGTCCAAGACCTGCGCGACTCCCTTTCGTTTGTCCCGTACAACACCAAGATCGTCAACTGCTACGACCACTACGAGGAGCTGGCCTGCTGCGACGTCATCGTCAACGCCGCCGGCAAGGTCGCACTGGCCGCCGGCAACCGCGACGGCGAGCTGTTCTTTACCACCGACGCCGCCCGCACCTTTGCCAAGCGCATCGTCGACGCCGGCTTCGACGGCATCTTCGTGAGCATCTCCAACCCCTGCGACGTCGTGTGCACCGAGCTGTGGCACCTGACCGGCTACGATCCCAAGAAGATCATCGGCTCGGGCTGTGGCCTGGACTCTGCCCGCCTGCGCACCGAGATCTCCAAGAAGGTCGGGGTGAGCCCCAAGTCCATCGACGCCTACATGATCGGCGAGCATGGCTTTAGCCAGCTGGCCGCCTTTAAGGCCGCAACCATCGCCGGCAAGAGCCTCAACGAGCTTCAGGCCGAGAACCCCGACAAGTACGCCTTCGACCACATGGAAGTCGAGGAGCTCGCACGCAAGGGCGGTTATGTGACTTACGCCGCCAAGCAGTGCACCGAGTACGCCGTTGCCAACTCCGCCGCGCGCGTCTGCGCCGCCGTGCTGCACAACGAGCACGCCGTGCTTTCGGCCTCTACGCTTATGACCGGCCAGTATGGCGAGGAGGGCATCTTTACCTCCCTACCGTGCGTGATCGGCGCCGAGGGCGTCGAGGAGGTCTACACGCTCGACCTTTCCGAGCATGAGCTCGAGGGCTTCCACAAGAGCTGTCAGCACATCCGCGACAACATCGCCCAGCTCGACTGGTGGGACGCCGAGGCCTACGACGCCAAGTAGTCCGCCGGTTGATGCGACAACTCACTCATACGGACACAATGTAAAGCGGGCCGCGCCGGAAACTGAACTGCACCCCAAAACTTGGACGGCTTAAATAAGAACTACGCCGCAAGGGGCTGGTTCCGGAACTCCTCCGGGGTCAGCCCCTTCAGTTTAACCTGCCTTCGCCTCGTG
>NZ_JBQKEH010000012.1:0-67488 GCF_052121415.1 Collinsella sp. LCP19S3_D5 | reverse complement strand
GAGCGGCGCCGTTTCTGGTTTGTGGGGGGCCGCCGGCGGATTCGGGCCGTCGACACCCGCGTCACCGATTTCCCCGCGGGGGGAGTTTTCGAATCCGCCCGGGGGCACCAGGGAATATGACGGCGTCGCGGGAGCGGCGCCGTTTCTGGTTTGTGGGGGGCCGCCGGCGGATTCGGGCCGTCGACACCCGCGTCACCGATTTCCCCGCGGGGGGAGTTTTCGAATCCGCCCGGGGGCACCAGAGCAATATCGAGCCCGGTACCACCACGGTGCCGGGCTCTTCTGGTCTAAGGGCCGGATTCGGGCCGTCGACACCCGCGTCACCGATTTCCCCGCAGGGGGAGTTTTCGAATCCGCCCGGGGGCACCAGAGCAATATCGAGCCCGGTACCGCTGCGGTACCGGGCTCTTCTGGTTTAAAGGCATGCCGTAGTTTTCGCTGCTTCGGATAAAGAAAGCGCCCGCTTGCTGGGGGAGCAAGCGGGCGCCTGTGAGCGAATATGTTTGCGGCATCAGCCGCTGTGGACAATGTCTCGATGACTAGTTGGTCGTGCCGGAATCGTCGCCTGAATCGGTGCCAGAGCCAGAAATCGAAACCGTCAGCGTGATCGTGCTGTCGGTGGACTGCTTGCCAGTGGGGGAGACGCCCGTCACGGTGGCGTTTTCGTTACCACTCACGGGGTTGCCGTTCTGATCGCAGAATGCGATGTTGTAGAATCCGGCGTTGTTGAGCGCGGTGACGGCGGAGGAGATGCTCTTGCCGTACAGGTTGCCCGGAACGTTTGCCTTGCCGGACTTCTTGGCGATGACGACGGTAATCGTGGCGCCGGGCTTTTGCTTACCGCTGGGGTTCCAGCTAATGACGGTGCCCTCGGTGACGGAATCGTTCTCCTGGTAGGTTACATCGACGCCGAAGCCGGCCATATCGAGGGCGTTGCGTGCCTGAGCCTCGGTCATGTCGGTCAGATCAGGGACAGAGGTGGTGTCGGGTCCACTCGAGACTTTGTACGAGATGGTCGTGCCCTTCTCGACTTCCTTGCCCGCATCGGTGCCCTGTTCAAAGACTTCGCCCTTTTCGGCCTCGTTGGCTTCCTCGGTGGCATTGCCCTTAAGGCCGACGCTTGCCAGCGCCGCCTCTGCCTGGTCCTTGGTCAGACCAACGAGCTGCGGGACATCAACCTTCTCGGAGGGCTTGGGACCCTTGGAGATTACCAGATTCACCTTGGTGCCCTTGGGCTTCTTGGTGTGACCGTTAGGAGTCTGCTCGACAACCTTTCCCTCGTCGACGTCGTCGTTGTAGCTCTGGTCAATGGTTCCGACGTCAAGGCCGGCATCCTTAATCAGTTCGACGGCGGTCTGCTGGTCCTTACCCAACACATCGGGAACCGGGACCTGCTCGCCGCCAAAGAGTCCGGTGGCAAAGGCCACGATGACGCCGATTACGGCTACCGCAGCAACTACGGCGGCGATGATCTTGTTCTTGTTGGATTTGGGCTGCTCGGTGGCGTAAGAGCCGGTTGAACCCGAGACGGAGCTGCGAGCGTTATTTTGTCCGCTCACGCCCGAGACGGGGCGTACCATGGCGCGCGTCTGGTCGGATAGCTCTCGGGTCTTGGTGGCACCCAGGTCGCCAACGGCGCCGATAACGCGCGTAGGCTCCGGCACGTTGACGGCGCGACCAGACAGGTAGCTGTTGAGCACCTGACGCAGCTCGTCGGCCGTCTGGAAACGGTTAGCCGGATCTTTTTCCATGCACTTGAGGATAATGCGCTCAAGATCGGCATCGACACCGGAGTTGATCTGGCTCGGCGGCACGGGCAGCTCGTTGACCTGCTTGAGTGCGACCGAGATGGCATCGTCGCCGTCGAAAGGCACGCGGCCGGTGGCGCACTCGTACATCACGACGCCCAGCGAGTAAATGTCCGAGGTGGGGCCTAGATCCTGCCCGCGGGTCTGCTCGGGGCTTACGTAGTGGGCGGTGCCCAAAACGTTGTTGTCCTGCGTAAGGTGGCTGTTCTTGGCGCGCGCGATGCCAAAGTCCATGACCTTGATGTTGCCGTCGGGCAGCACCATGATGTTCTGCGGCTTAATATCGCGGTGGATGATCTCGTGCTTGTGGGCGACCGAAAGTGCGGAGCTGATCTGCGAGCCGATCTGAGCGACCTTTTTGGGATCAAGGGCGCCGTGGCTCTTGATGCCGCTCTTAAGGTCGGTGCCGCGCAGGTATTCCATGACGATGTAATAGGTGTCGCCGTCCTTGCCCCAATCGTAGACGCCGACGATATAGGGGGAGGAGAGGCCGGCGGCTGCCTGGGCCTCCTGCTTAAAGCGTGCAGCAAAGGTGGCGTCGCCGGCATATTGCGGCAGCATGATTTTGATAGCTACCGTGCGGTCGAGGACCTGGTCCTGTGCACGGTAGACGGTCGCCATGCCGCCTGTCCCTACCTTATCCTTGAGGAGGTATCTTCCCCCGAGGACCCTCTGTTCCATTCCTGCTCCTAACATGACTATTCGCTCAACGATGTGTGTAGTACCAAATTTGAGGCCGCTGGGGCCGTGTGGCGCATTGCCGCTAGTGTTATCGGCCGCGGCACGCCCCATGCTTGCGCATCAATCACGGGCATCACGCTCCCTGGGCGGCAAGCGCCGCGGTCAGGACGATGCCGGCGATCTTTGCCGCCTCGACGTCGTGCTTGTCGTAATCCTCCAAGGCTACCGAGATGGCGACCGTGGGTGAATCGTAAGGCGCAAAACCGACGAACATCGAGTTGACCTTGGTGCCGACGATCTCGGCAGAGCCGGTCTTGCCGGCAACCTTGACGCCCGGAATCTGGGCATCGGTGCCGGTGCCGGATTGAACGACGTCGAGCATGGCCTGTTTGACCTGTTCGGCCGTGGTGGCGCTGACGGCCTGGCCCAGTGAGCGGGACTGCGTGGTCTTGACCACGGTTCCGTCTGGGGCGAGCACCTGGGCAACGAAGAACGGGTCCATGACGACGCCGCTGTTGGCGATGGCCGCCGCGATAACGGCGTTCTGCATGACGGTGGTCTGCGGACCCGGCGTGTGGTCCATGCCGACGGGCTGGCCGGCGCCGGCCCAGGCGGTTTCCCATTCGGTCATGAGCGAGGGGTCGGCCATGATGGACGCCGCGGCGGTTAGGTCCTGACCGAGCTTTTGGCCATAGCCAAAGGCGTTGGCGAACTGTACGAGCGAGCTGGCGCCGACCTCGTTTGCCACCTGACCAAAGACGACGTTGGACGACACGGCAAAGGCCTGCTGCAGGCTAATCGTGCCGTAGCTCTCATTGGCGGAGTTGGTGACCGGTGCATTGCCGATATCCATGGAACCGGGCGCCTGATAAGTACTCGAAAGGCTTGCGGTGCCGGTCTCGAGTGCCGCCGAAAGCGTGACGACCTTAAACGTGGAGCCCGGAGTATAGAGGGCGTCCATGGCGCGGTCGTACATAGAACCATCCTCACCGCCGCCCGATTGCAGCAGGGCGTCGATGTTGGTGTTGTCGTAGGTGGGCGAGCTGGCGCATGCGAGCACCGCGCCAGTGCGCGGGTCCATGACCACAACGGCGCCCTTAAAGCCCTTGAGAGCCTGTTCGGCGGCCGTCTGGATGCGGGAGTCGATGGTAAGTTTGGCGGTGTTGCCCGGCTGGTTTTGGCCCGCGAGCGACGCGATGGCGTTGTTCCAGCTGGAGTAATCCTTGGAACCGGTGAGCGTGTCGTTCATCACGCTCTCGATGCCGGCGGTACCGTACTGCTGGCTCACATAGCCAACCACATGGGCGGCCAGGTTGCCGTTAGGGTAGGAGCGTACGTAGGTGCCGTCCTCCTGTTGCAGCGATTCGGCCAGCGTCACGCCGTCGGACGTGATGATGGAGCCGCGCTGGATGTACTTGGAACGGGCGATGGTGTGATTGTTGGTCGGCATATCCTGGTAATCCTTGGCCTTGATGACCTGGACATAGGTGAGGTTGCCGATGAGGATGGCGAACAGGGCCGTAAAGGCAAACACCGCGCGGGTTAGGCGGTTGGCGAGCGCCACGCGGCCGAGCACGCCAGATTCGGGCGTATCGAGCAGGCGACGACGCATGCGCGAGCCGGTGGAGTGGCTGCCACGGCCGTAGGAAGACGAAGAAGCGAAGCGCGTGCCGGCATGCGCCGCGGCAGAAGCGACCTGGTCGTCAGTGATGGCGGCCATGGTGCCGGTACCGGTGAGCTCGGCCTCGCGACCGGTGGCCTCATCGCCGGCGCGCAGCAAAAGCGCGACAATGATAAAGCTCGCCAGCAGCGAGGAGCCGCCCTGGCTCATAAAGGGCAGGGTGACGCCGGTCAGCGGAATCAGGCGGGTAACGCCGCCAACGATCAAGAAGGCCTGGAAGCTAATGGCGGCCGTGAGGCCCGTGGCGCTAAATGCGGCAAGGTCGGACTTAGCGCGGGCGGCCGTGGTCAGGCCTCGCACGGCAAAGAGCATAAACAGGACGAGTACGGCGCCGCCGCCCAAAAGGCCCATTTCCTCGCCGATGGCCGAGAAAATGAAGTCGGACTCGACGACGGGGATGTTATTGGCCATGCCATTACCGATGCCAACGCCGATAAGACCGCCGTCAGCCAACGAGAAAAGGGATTGCACAATCTGGTAGCCCTGGCCCTGGGCATCCTTAAAGGGGTCGGCCCAGATCTGGAAACGTACCTGGACATGCGACAGGAACTTGTAGGCGCCCACGGCACCCACTGCCAAAAGCGCAAGGCCGATGACGACATACGAGAAACGTCCCGTGGCGACGTAGAGCATCAGCAAGAAGATGGTGTAGAACAGCACAGCGGAGCCCAAGTCGCGCTCGAAGACAACGACCAGAAGGCATACACCCCACACAGCGAACAGCGGTAGCAGCAGGCGCAGGCGCGGGACCTTGAGGCCCAAGATCTTGCGATTGGAGATGGAGAGTAGCTCGCGGTTTTCGGCTAGGTATCCGGCCAAGAACAATACGATAAAAATCTTGGCGAACTCGCCGGGCTGGATGGTGAAGCCGGCGATGCGAATCCACAGCTTGGAGCCCGAAATGGTGGTGCCGATAAAGATGGGCAGCATCAGCAAGATGATGCCGATGATGCCAAAGGTGTACTTGTAGCGCATGACCACATCGAGATTCTTGATCATCGCGAGCGTGCCCACCATCAGTGCCACCGAGACAAACAGAATGACGAGCTGCGAGATGGCGAGGGCGGGTGCCAGACGCGTTACGAACGTGATGCCGATGCCCGAAAGCACAAAGACGATGGGCAGGATGGCCGGATCGGCACCGGGCGCCAGGATGCGCACGGCGATATGCGCCGCGGCGAAGGCGGCAAAAAGACCGATCGGCACGGCGAGCGTTTCAAACGAGATGGAAGCGCCTGCGGTGAGCACGTACATCGCATACAGCAGGATGACGGGGAACGCCGAGGCGATGAGCAAGAGCATTTCGGTGTTGCGGCGACTCATAAGCGGCACTCCCTTTCTAATTCTTATCGGAGGCTTCGGCCTCGGCGGACTGTTCGGCGGTTTTTTCGGAATTCGATTTGGAAGTCGATTCCTGGTCGGTGTTGTCGCGAATCGTTTGCGCGTCGATCACCTGGCGGGTCTGTTCCTCATCGATTTGATGACGGTACTTGGAGATAGTGTCCTGCGCGTCGTCAACACTCGTTTGCGGAATGCCTGCTTTCAGACGATTCTGCGTGTCTTCGGGTAGGTCGGATAGCTTGATGGCGGTCGTGCTCTCGAGCCAGTGCAGCTTAAGGCCGAGCGGCTTGCCGGGAATGCCCCGGTAGACCGCGACGGTGTCCTTGTAGGTGCCCAGGTAATACGAGCCGGTGACGCCCGCGTAGGCCCAGATGGCTGCCGCCAGCACAAAAGCGATGCCCAGGATGGCGGCAATGGTGACGTTGCGGCGGCGAACACGCTTCGCCTCGCGCATGACGCCGTCGTCGACCAGGTCCACAACGACTACCGTCACGTTGTCGTGGCCGCCGGCAGCGAGCGCGGCGTCCACCAGGTTATCGACGCAAATCTGCGCCGTAGACGATTGCGTGGCGATGTTTTCGATTTCGCTATCGGGAATCATGCTCGAAAGGCCGTCCGAGCACAGGATCAGGCGGTCGCCCTCTTCGATGTGCAGGGTAAAGTGGTCGGCATACATGGCGGGGTCCGAACCCAGTGCACGTGTGATAACCGAGCGGTTGGGATGGACGCGCGCCTCGTCGGCCGTAATTTCGCCAGCGTCCACGAGCTCCTCCACATAGGAGTGGTCGCGGGTCACGCGGATGAGCGTGCCCTCGTGGAGCAGGTAGGCGCGCGAGTCGCCCACGTGGGCGATGGCGAGCATGTCGTTTTCGATATAGGCGCAGGTCGCCGTGCAGCCCATACCGGGCTTGCCCAGGCCGTTGAGTGCGGCCTCGATGACGGCGGCGTTGGCAGCTTCGACGGCTGCGGCTAGGCGCGCGGCGTCGGCAGCCTGTGGCGCCGTCTTGGCGATGGTCTCGACCGCGATGGATGAGGCTACCTCGCCGGCGGCGTGACCACCCATGCCGTCGCACACGCAAAAGAGCGGCGACTGTACCAGGTAGGAGTCCTCGTTGTGCGGACGCACGCAGCCAACATCGGAGCGGGCGCCCCACATGAGTTGCGTGGTGGTGCCGGCATCGTAGGTCGAATCGGTCTCGATGCGCTCGTCGGCCAGCGGCTCAAAACTCATGGTCGAACCAGGGTCCTTGAGCTTGGCCTCCACGGCGGCGACATCAATCTCGGCCGTGTCGCCGGGCGAGACGGCGTTGGCCTCGTTGCTCGGATCGTCGACTTTAGACGTGGCGGGCACTTCGGTTGTGTTGTCGGCAGGCTCTTCGTCTTGCGGGGCGACGGCTGCGGGCTCGGGTGCCGCGAAGTGCGCGGGCGCGGGCGTGCTGTGGGGCTGAGAGGCGCCCTCCGTCGCTGTGACGGGCATCTCTTCGGCCGTAGGCTGAACGGCCTCGGGCGCCGATGCGGCCGCGGGGGAGGATGCCGCCGCGGGTGCCGGTGTAGATGCGGGCTCGGGCGCTGCGGTGGGTGCTGGAACTACGGGAAACACCGGTGCCGTGGGCTCGGGGGCCAAAAACACCGCGGCGCTCTCATCGATTGCCGCGGCGACAGACTCGGCAAAGTGGGCCGGCGCAGGTGTAGTTTCCGGTGCCGAAGGTTGATCGGCAACGGCGTGCGCGCCGATGGGGGCATCGGTGGAATTATCTTCATCCTGGCCATCGATGGGCATCAGATGGTCTTGCGTTACATGCGAAAGAGGCAGGGAGAACACGGTGTCCTCGGGCTCAACGGGCGCAGGGCCCGCCGGGGCGGCATGAGCCGGCACGGCCGCGGGGGCAGCCAGTGCCTCGGACATGGTTGCGGACTTGTTCTCCTCGTCGATCATCGACGGTTCACCTTCATGACCACGTCGCCAATCTGGACTTCGTCGCCCTCGCGCAGCGTTGCGGGCTCCACCAGCTGGCGGCCGTTAACAAGGGTGCCGTTAAGCGAGTTGAGGTCCTCGATAATAAGTGCCGGGCCCTGCAGCGAAAAACGCGCATGCGAGGCAGAGACAAACGGCTCGTTGATGCAGATGTCAGATGACGGCGAACGACCGACGATGACGGGGCCAAGCATATCCACGTGAATACCGCGGATGCCGCGCGGGCCCTTGTCCACATCGATCGTCCAGATGGCAGAGTCGCGGCGCTGGCCGCGCACGAGCCCCACGCCGGTCTTCATGACGGCGAACAAGAAGATATAAAGCAGGACGACCAGTACGATGCGGCCTGCAAAAAGGACGATATCGATGTTCATAAGCGATTAACCCCTAAATTCAAAGGTGCTCAGGCCAAACGTTAGCAAATCGCCGTTGCGCAGCGGGCAGCGCGTGATGCGGCGGTTGTTGACGAGCGTGCCGTTGGTGGAGTTGAGGTCCTCGATCGACCAGTCAGAGCCGGTAAAGGTGAGCTGGGCATGACGGCGCGACACGTTGGGGTCGCGCAGGGCGATGTCGGATACCGAGCGCTCACGACCGATGGTCACCTGCGCGGAGGTGATGTTGTGGCTCTCGCCGCTCACGACGTCGACGAGTTGGGCGAGCGGACGCTGCGGGGCGCGGGGGCTTGCCATGTTGGAGGCGATGCTGGTCGCAGCGCCAAGGCCCACGGCGACGCCAGTGGCAGCCGCTCCGCCCATACCGGCAAGTGCGTCGCGCGAGACGGTTTGCGGCACAGGGATGGGGGCTGCGGGATCGGGGACATTGGGTGCAAAGGGGTCGGCCACAGCGAGCGGGTCGGGAGTGGCAGCGCGGGGTGTCGGCTGCTGCTGGGGCATGGCGGCCGGGTGTTGCTGCGGCGATGCAAACTGCTGCTGACCGGCGCGGGGGGCGCTTGCGGCACGGCTTGTGGCCGAGCTGTTCTGTCCCAGGCCATTTTGATAGGCGCGCTCTTCCTCGTACAGACGGCCGAGCGTGGGAGCGTCGACGTTCTCGGCAAAGACCGAGAACTTGCCGGCGCGCAGCTGAGGGTCGATCATAAAGCGAACAAGGGGCTCGCCGACAAAGACGTAGCGGCGTTTTTCGGCCTGCGCCTTCACAAACTCGCGCACCTCGCGCGAAAGCTCGGGATAGAACGGGGCAAGCATGGGATCGTCATCGGTGGCGATCAGGATGGTATAGAGCGCCGGCGCGGTGTTGACGCCGTTGATCACCAGAGTTTGATCCTCCATGTCGCGAGCAGCCTGCTTGGCAAGCTTCTTAAAGGAGAACGGGGCACGGGTGGCACCGAAGATGCCGGCCACGTGGTCCTCGAAGATGTTCAGGAAGTTCACGAAAGATCACTCTCCGTATAGGTTCTTTGGTATCCGAGCAAATACAGGCATATCCCAACGATTATAGAGGATAGGATTCCCGCAACCGCCGCCTTGGCGACGACCGTGCCCGCAAGGCTGGCAATTTCCATATGGTGTGCAAGACAAAACGATACGGCCGAGCCGATACCGGCGACGGCAATTGCGACGATGGCGGCGAGGTTTGACCCCTGCTCGGCGCGCTTGGCATGGGCATTGAGCAGCAGCGACGTTGCCGCGGCTGCTGCTGCGATCAGTGCGAAGGCGGCCCAGAGGAACGCGTCGCCCAGCGCTGCGGCGACATTGCCAAGCCCCAGCACGCCTCCCGTAGGGAGGGCAGCTGCGGCCAGGCGGGCAAAAAGCGCGCCTATACCCGTGGCGGCAGCGGCGCTTGCCGGGCCGAGCCAAAACGCCGCGAAGCCCGTGGCGGCTCCGGCGGCAAGGATGGCGTCGCCGGTTAGACAACCTAGCGCAAGCGCGCAGGTGAGTGCCGCGCTCGCGGCCGCTTCGGTGCGTCCCCAGGCAATCCACCATCCGGACATGGCGGCGGCAAAAATGACCGCGACCGGCAGCATCGACAGGATGCCCTGCGCCTGCATGGTGGCGTTGGCCATGAGCACCAAAAAGCCCACGGCCGAGATAGCCGAGCCGATCTGCGGTGCCAAGCCTGCCGCCGCGCCAATAGCGATGGCCGCGGCGACCAGCCCGGGAAGCGCCGCGACGCCCGCTGTCTGCATAAGCAAAAAGCTGAAGGTTGCACACGTTAGTGCCGAGATACCGCGCATGGTGTAATCGCGCGCGCAGCTCCAGCGCGTGCCCGCCCAACCAAGCGCGGGGTCGACCTCGATGGCGTTATCCTCGTAAGGCAGCGACTCCATATCGTCTGCTGCGTGCTCGTCGTCCGAAAGCTCGCTTACCATCTGCTCCAAGCTGCGACGGCCTTCGCGCACGCTCCCCAAGCCGGCAAGGAGTTGGTCGCAGAATGCCTCGATGCTATCGGGGCGGTCTTGCGG
Source organism: Collinsella sp. LCP19S3_D5 (assembly GCF_052121415.1). NCBI lineage: Bacteria > Bacillati > Actinomycetota > Coriobacteriia > Coriobacteriales > Coriobacteriaceae > Collinsella > Collinsella sp. LCP19S3_D5. The sequence continues at coordinate 57,583 of NZ_JBQKEH010000012.1, read as the reverse complement.
CATAGGGGAGAGGGCGCTCATGAGCGCTGCCTCGGCCCCCGGGGGAAAGTGCGGGATCAGCTCGCTGGGGTAGGTGGCGCCGCCGATGATGCGGTCGAGCGAGTCGGCAGGCGTTGCCGCCATAAAGGGGGCGCTGCCGCACAGGCCCTCGTAGATCACGCAGGCAAGGGCAAAGACATCGGCGCGCTCGTCGACCGTGCCGGTCTCGATATCGAGCTGTTCGGGCGGCATGTAGCCGATGGTGCCGCCGCGCGATCCGCCAAAGCCGCCGGCAGATGACAGCCGCGCCATGCCAAAGTCGGTGAGCTTTACATTGCCCGAGTGGTCAATGAGCACATTGGCGGGCTTTATGTCCAGATGAAGCACGCCGTTTGCATGGGCAAAGGTGAGCGCCTGACCCAACGCGTCGGCAATGGTCGCTGCCTCGTCAAAGGTGAGCGAGTGGCCGTCCACGCGATGCAAAAACTCGGCCAGCGACATGCCGTCGACATACTCCATGACCAGGTAGGCATAGGCGGTGTCATGCGTAAAGTCGATAACCTGCACGATATTGGGATGTTGAAGCATGGCGGCGGTATGTGCCTCGCGCAGTACATCCATGATGTCGCTGGCGGGCATGCCGGAGCCGTTGATAAGAGGGATGCGCTTAATGGCCACGCGACGGCGCAGGTGCGTGTCGCGGCAAATCTCGATGGAGCCAAAACCGCCGGTCGCAAGCGTCTCGAGCGGCTGGTACCGCTTGAGCAGCTCGCGAGAGCTGGTGCCCTCCAAAGGGACGTCCGGCGAGAACCGGGCGGTATGTTGCGAGAAAAGCGGCATGGCCAACCCTCGTGCGTTTAAAGTTCGTTTGCGAGCGGCGGGCGCGGAGCCGAGCCATTCGCGGTGGCATAGATGCTGCTAGTGTAGCACGCTCTGGTGCATGGGGAGGATAGCGGGATGCGAGGCTGCCTGTCTGACTTGGCCTTAGCGCTTCTTCTTGCCCTTCTTCTGCTTGCACTGCTTGCCCTTGTTGTCCTGGGGCTTGTCTGCCTTGTCTCCCTGCTTGGCCTCGGCTGCAGCCTTCTCGGCCTTCATTTTCTTCTTCTTGGTCTCGATGCGGAGCTTTTTGTTGATGCGCGCCTTAAGGAAGGAGCCAAACTGCTCGGCATCGCCGCGAACAAAGGTGTCCTTGGGGATCGTCACGCCCTGGTCTGCGAACATGGCAACAAAGATGCGCTCGCCGTCGAGTACGTGGTCGAGCTTCTCAAACGGGAAGAACTGCGACTTGCCGCTCTTGCCCCAAACCATCAAGCCGTCCTCGTTGGCGGCGACGCGGCGATAGCGGCCACCCATGGACTTGTCGGCCTCGACGGCGTCGATAAAGTCGCGGGCGAGCGTGTGGTGCAGGTTTTTGCTCCACCAGGCCAAAAAGGCGCCGAACACGATCAGGACGACGCCAAACTTGATCCAGTTGCCGCCGGCCACCAACATGCCGATGCCGAGCAGCGCGGCAATTGCCGCGGCGACATACAGCGAGCCGCGACGCCTGGGCGAGGCGACCAAGCGGGCGAAGTCGGTGACGAGGTCGTTTTCGTACTGATACTCGTTGAGGTACAGGATGCCGTCGTCGGCTGCTGCCTGTTTCTCGAGCGCGACCTCGACCTGGTCGGCTACTTCGGAGGGAACGAGGTTGCTCTCTGCGTCTGCCATGCTCTTTGGACTCCTATCGCGGCGGGCTCGCCGTACGGGTTATTATGAGTGCAGTATGCCGTGCGACCGCATGGCCGTCGCGGCAACAAAACTCAGTATACCCGGGGGAGCACCCATGGAATCGTTGTACCGAAAGTATCGCCCGCTCACCTTCGACTCCGTGGTGGGCCAGCAGCATATCGTCTCGACGCTCGAGCACGCCATCACCGAGGGACGCCTGTCCCACGCGTACCTGTTCTGCGGACCGCGCGGCACGGGCAAGACCACCATGGCGCGCATTCTGGCCAAGGCGCTGCTATGCCGCAATGCCGAGGCGGCGCGCGCCGAGGGCGCAAGCGGCTGCATGCCCGACGGCACTTGCGAAGAGTGCGAGCTCATCGCCGAGGGCAACCACCCCGATGTCTACGAGCTCGATGCCGCAAGCCGTACGGGCGTGGACAATGTGCGCGAGGAGATCATCAACTCCGTTAACTTTGCCCCGGTGCGTGGCAAGTACAAGATCTATATCATCGACGAGGTCCATATGCTCACGACGGCGGCGTTTAACGCGCTGCTCAAGACGCTCGAGGAGCCGCCGGCGCACGTGATCTTTGTGTTGTGCACCACCGATCCGCAAAAGATTCTGGAGACCATCCTCTCGCGCTGCCAGCGCTTCGATTTCCACCGCATCGGCAACGAGGATATCGAGCATCGCCTGTCCTACGTGTGCGAGCAGGAGGGCTTCGATTACGACGACGAGGCGCTGGCCATCGTGGCGCGCCATGCCAAGGGCGGCATGCGCGACGCGCTTTCCACGCTGGAGCAGCTGAGCGTTTTTGGCAACGGCGCCGTGCATGCGGACGATGCCCGCTCGCTTTTGGGCGAGGTTTCGGACCAGATCCTGGGCGAGTTTGCCCGCGCCATCGCCGAGCGTGATATTGCTGAACTCTATGGGCTCATTCGCGCACAGGTCGAGGAGGGCAATGACTTGCTTGAGCTGACGCGCGACCTGGTGGCGCACGTGCGCGACGTGTATGTGGCCTGCGTTGCCGGTACCCGTGCCGAGCTGTTTGAGGGCGGGGCCGAGCAGGCCGAGGCGCTTGCTGCCGAGGCCGCTGCCTTTGGCGGGCATCCGGCCGACCGTCTGGCCCGCGTGCTGACAGTGCTCGACGATGCCGCGTTGGAGATGAGGGGTGCGAGCGACGTGCGCCTGGTGCTCGAGATCGCCTGCACGCGCCTGGCACGTCCCGAGGCCGATCTGACCATTGAGGCCCTGGCCGAGCGCGTGGCACGCTTGGAGGCCATGGTCGCCAACGCCGCGGTGCCGGCGAGCGTGGCTGCTGCTGGTGCTGCGCCTGCGGCTGTCGCGGCTGCACCTGTGGCGACACAACAACCGACGCTGATCTCGGGTGCCCGAGCTGCTGCCCCTGTGGCATCCACCGCTCCCACTGCTACGCCCGCGCGCCAGGGCGGCATGCCTTGGGATCGCGGCGCCGCCGCTCCGGCGACGCAGCCTGCGTCCGTGTCAGCTTCCAAGCCTGCGGCGCCTGCGCCTCGGCCTGCCCCGGCTCCGATGCCCCAGCCCACCGCCGCTTCGGCTCCCGTACCTGCCGCTGCGCCGGCGCCTAAGCCCCAGCCCAACACTGCCGCTCAGGTTGCTGCCGCCGGCGCCGCCGAGACCCCTGCGGTCGAGGATGCCGGCGAGCTCCAGCGCAAATGGGTCGAGGTCGTCGAGCGCGTCAAGGCCCAACAACCTTCTTATGCGGCACTCCTGTTGAACGCTCGCGCTACGGCAGACGATGGTTCTAAGCTCACGGTCTCGTTCCCTACGGCATTTGCTATCAAGATGCTCGGGCGTGCTGATACACAGGCGGTGTTTTTGCCGACAGTCAGTGCGGTCTTCGGTCGTCGCACCGTCGACTATGTCCTGGATGGGGGTGTCAGGCCGGCTCCTCAACATGAGGAGCATTCTCCATCTGTACGGGCTGCGGCATCTGCGGACCCGCAACCCGTGTCCTCGGCGGCCCCTGCATCCTCGAGCGCCAGCGCGACGCAGCCAAAAGCGGCACCGGTAGCGGCACCGATCCCGTCGGTGACTGAACCCGCCGTGCCCAAACCGGCTGCTCCGATCCCCGCGTCCAAGCCCGCTGCCGCGCCTGCACCCAAGTCATCCGACCTGGCCAAGGCCCCCTGGCTGCGCTCCGACAACCCTGCCGGTGCTCCTGCCACGGGCAAGCTCCCGACCGAGCCCGCGCCCCGAGCGCCCGAGTGCGCGTCTGCTCCCAAGATTCAGCCGTCTGTGCAGGCTGCGCCATGGGAATCCGAGCAGGTACCCTACGACGACGCCATGGTCGGCGGCTTCGCCGGCGATGCGAGCGGAGAAGATCTTCCTCCGTTCGACGTGCCTGCCGCGGCGCCTGCGCCCAGCCCTGCCGCTTCGGCCGCAGCTCCCGCGGCTGCGACGTCCGCTCCTGCAAGTGACGACGCCCTCGCTGCCCCTTGGGAGTCCAGCCCCGGTGCTGGCAGTCCTTTCGGTCACCAGGGCGCAGCCCCGGGCATCCCGCAGACCGAGGACGAGGCCAAAGCCCTCATACGTAGTGTCTTTGGCCAGTCCACCATCTTCAAGCCGGTGGAGTAACTATGCGGGCGGGTATATACGCCGAGTTGTGCGACCTTGCATAATTCGACCTTGCATAGTCTTGGGCGGCGCGTCACGCTAGAGGACATGTACATCGACTGAGTTAGCGCGACCGCCCCGCTCGTATGCCCCGCGCCGTGGTACGATTTTTGAGTTTGAAAGTCCCGCCGTGCCCGGCTGCCCTTGCAGCTTGTCGCGCGACCACACGTAAAGGAGCCATCATGGCCGGTATGAACATGCAGCAGATGATGAAGCAGGCCCGCAAGATGCAGGAGCAGCTTGCCGCCGCGCAGGAGAACCTCAAGTCCCAGACCGTCGACGCTTCTGCCGGCGGCGGCATGGTCAAGGTGACCGTTAACGGCGAGATGGAGCTCGTCAACCTCACCATCGACCCCGATGCGCTCGATCCCGAGGACGTCGATATGCTGCAGGACATGATTATGGCTGCCGTCAACGAGGCCGTCCGCGGCGTCAACGAGCTCGCCAACAAGCAGATGGGCGCCATCGCCGGCGGCCTCAACATCCCGGGCATGCCGTTCTAAGACGCGCACATATATGAGTGCCAACCATAGTCTGCAAAAACTGCTCGATGAGCTGGGCCGTCTGCCGGGCATTGGCCCCAAATCGGCCCAGCGCATCGCCTACTACCTGCTCGAGGCCGACGCCGAGGAGGCGCGCCGCCTGGCCGAGGCCATTCTAGAGGTTAAGCAGGAAGTGCATTTTTGCAGCCGCTGCTTTAATTACGCCACCGCTGACGAGTGCTCCATCTGCCAAGACTCGATGCGCGACACCACCCGCATCTGCGTGGTGGGTGAGCCGCGCGATGTCCAGGCGATTGAGCGCACGGGCAGCTACCACGGCCTCTACCACGTGCTGGGCGGCGTGATCAGCCCCATGGACAAGATCGGCCCCGAGCAGCTGCACATCCGCGAGTTGCTGGCGCGCTTGGGCCACGAGGACATCCACGAGGTCATTATCGCCACCAACCCCAACATTGAGGGCGAGACCACGGCGAGCTACCTTGCCCGCACCATCAAGCCTCTGGGCGTCGAGGTGTCGCGTCTGGCGAGCGGCCTGCCCGTGGGAGGCGACCTGGAGTATGCTGACGAGCTTACGCTCGGCCGTGCTATCGAGGCCCGTCGTGCGATCTAGGCGGCGTCAGCTCCGCGGCATGTCCCGTCGGCCTGCCGCACGGGGCGCTCATAATTGGGCACGCGTTCATGCATTTGTTGTACAACAAACCTGCTTTTCATCCGCTTATCGCGTGGATGGGTCCACTCGCACCTCGTATTTGCCCATTCGTTGCACAACCTTTTGGGTTCGCTGATACACTCAAATGTGGATATGAAAGAATGCGCCGCTTTTAAGCGGCGTGTTTTTGTTGGAGGAGAACGCATGCGGCCCGCTAGCACTCAGACAAAGCATGGCGCCGCGGTGCGCATTCGACGCCGGCTGGGCCTGGCGCCTCGGGCGTACGTGCTGCTGTCTTGCTCGCTCGTGCTGGTCATAGCCGGTGTTTCGGCTTATGGCATGACGGTGCCGTCCATGGTACAGGCGCATGCTGAGCGCGAGCTGCATATTGGGCGCAAGGCCAAAAGCGACTTGGGAACGACAACCGGATATGCGTGGGCGAGCGTGGTCTCGCATGTTGTGTTCGGTGGCGACGATGCGGACAGTCCAGAAACATCGGACAACGAGGTTACGCTGGCAAACGGCAAGACCATCGTGCTCACCAACACCAAGGTCATTACGAAGCTTTCCAACAACAGTGTGGCTTCTGTCGTCAATAAGGCCGAGCAGCAGAAGGGGCAGGACGCCCAACAGGCAGGCCAGCCCGGCGGTTCGGGTTCGTCTGGCTCCAGCTCCGATTCGTCGGGCGGCGGTTCCGGTTCGGGCTCCGCCTCTGGCGGTGGATCTTCGAGTGATGGCTCGACGGACGGCGGTGCCGGCGGCGACACGGGCTCGGGTGGTCTCTCGGCTGCCGAGGAGGAGAGTATTCACAGCTGGCTCGTGACCAAATACAACATGCTCGATGGCTATGTCGCCCGCGCCAACAGCGTGGTTTCGACCTATAACGCTACGGGCGATACCGGACCGTGCGATAGCCTGACCAACGATATGTTTGTCATCCGTGCCGAGTTTGGCCGGCAAACGTTTTCTCCCAAGTCAAAGTGGTATCAGCAATACGCCAACCTATGGGGTTGCTACACCAATCTGTGCCAATGGGTGGGGCATTATGGCGATGACGACGTCGCGCTCAACAACTTCAATACCAAAGTGGCGGCGATCGCCCTATGACGAATAGCCTTGCTTCTGTGGCAACCCAGTCGCTCAGCCGTGACCCTATGGTGGGCCTGCGCCTGGCGCGCGTTGGAGGGTTTGAGCCCGCCATTGCGCTGGGCCCGGACGAGCTTCCCGCCTACCTGCGCCGTTTTACGATGCTGTTTGCCGATGACGCCACCATGCGCCGCGGCGGTATCGGCCGTGTGACGCGTGCCGTCAACGCGCAGGGCGAGGCCGTGGCACTCAAGCAGCTCATCTTGCCAACGCGCGACGAATTTGATGACGATGTCGCCCACGAGGCGCTGGTCACCAAGTTCAAGGCGGCGTTTCGCGAGGAATACGAATGCCATCGCGCCCTTTCGGGCCTTAGAGGCTTTCCCCGCCTGTATGGATGGGGCGAGGTTGACGGCGTGCCCGCGATTGTCATGGAGTGGGTCGAGGGCGAGACGCTCGCTCGCCTGCGCTCGCGCCTTGCCGTGGACGAGGCCGGGCGTCTGTCGCCGCTCGTGGCGGCGCGCCTGGGTCGCGACCTGTTCGATCTGCTCTGCCGCATGAGCTTGGTAGGCGAGGGGTTCGTCCATCGCGATATCTCGCCCGCTAATATTATGGTGCGCACGGCGCGCCTGCCGCTCGACCGACAGCTTGCCGAAGGCACCTTCGACCTGTGCTTGATCGACTTTGGCTCTTCGCTGGCGCTCGAGCCCGCCTCTGCGGTGGCCGGCACCGGCGGCAAGGCGTCGTTTACCGAGCGCTATGCCACGTTGCGCCGCGCGACGGTGGCCTACGCCCCGCCCGAGATGCTCACCGACGATATCCCCGACCTGCGCATGCTTCGCATGTCGCCGGCAATCGATGTGTATGCAGCGGCGAGTACGGTCTACGAGCTCATCGCCGGTGTCGCGCCGTACGAAGTGGCGCCGGGTGCGTCGGGTACTTCGGGCTCGCGCAAAAAGACGTGCGATATCGCCAGCCCTTATCGCCTCAAGATGGATACGCTGCCCGATTATCCCGTTGGCGCCCACGCGCCCGGCTGCGACTTGACGCAACTGCTGCGACGCGAGCCCGATGTGGCACTTGCCGCGGCCGAACAGGCTCAGCAGCTCGGACTCGATCCAAATTCCGAGGATCTGCGCGATGCGCTGGCGTTTGTCGATGCCCAGTTGTTCGACGTGGTCATGGCCTGCCTGTCCTGCCATCAGGAAGATCGTCCCGAGCCGGCTGCGGTGGAGGCGGCGCTCTCGGCATTTTGCGACCACTATGCGCAAAATGTCGCCCGCTCGCTTCGCGCCGAGCCGCTCATGCCGTGCCCGATGGAGGTATCGGGGCACACGGCCCGGCGTGCGGCGATGGTTGGTGCGACGGCGGTATGCGGCGTGCTTTGGGCTGTGGTCGTGGTATCAGCTGCGCTGTTGGCGTCGGGCGCCCATGTGACGCTCGTCGTAGGACCGCTTATGTGGTCCGGGAAGCTGCCGGCCATTATCGCCGCACTGGCGTTGGCACCGCCGAGCATGGTGGGCATCGCTGCCGGCGCCATGGCACACGATCGTCGCACGGGGTTCCTGCAAGGCGTACTGGCGCTTTCTGCCTGCGAGGTTCCGGTGCTGATCGCGGTTGCATGCACCGTGTTTTCCCAACGCGCCGTAGCGAGCGGCTTCGTTGCCGCCTTAATTGCAACCTATGCGCTCACGTGGTTTTTGCTGGCGATGGGGTTTGCCTTTGAGCTTCCCGTCGTGTCAGCGCGACGTGCGAAAATTTCCATGGCGACGCCGCTTGCCGGCGGAGCCGCGGCTGCTCGCGCCTTTGGCGGGCCGGCCGAAGTATCCGACACTATCTCTGCGACCAAGGAGGGCTAAGCCATGGCTTCTCAAGCTGAGCTCACCCCGTGCGGGGCAATGTTTGACATCTTTAAGCGCGCAGCGCACCTGAGCCATATCGAACTGTGCGGCCTGGTGCTCTCGAGCCGCCCGCTCGTCGACGGCCGTAGTCCGCAGAGCCGTGCTGCCGATCGCTCTTGGGTTTCGCGCTTTATCGTGCGCGCGCCGGTCGGCACGCTGCAGGAACGTTATTTTGCCGATTACGGCACCTCGGCCGCGCGCATTATGTCGCAGCTGGCCCTGCGCCGCCGCAATCCCATGGACGCCGCGGCCGTGACCAACATGGTGTGCGGCCCCGCTGGCGAGCCCATGGTGAGGGCACTCGAGGAATGCCATCAGGACACGAATCTCTATCGCAATGCGCTCGAGCGCCTGTCGCAGGCGGCTGAGCTCATGCCCGCCGAGCGCGCCGAGGCCATCCTGGTGCTGTTTGTCGCCGTGGGCTGCTCGGCAGATGTCCGCTCGTCGGTGACCTATGCCCTCGACTACGCTCATGCGACCTGTGGCGGCGCCACATCGACGCCGCGCTCGCTGAGCACCTCGACGGTCACGGGCGAGCACGAGGCGCCTGCGCACCCGTTGGGACTGCTGCGCGTGCAAAACGGCTACGTGGTGAGCACCCCGCGCTGGATTCAGCCGAGTGAGGAGGGCGTCGAGATCGGCGCGCTGGCGACGGGGGAGGGCGATATCACCGATGTGGGCGATGACGTTTCGGCTCGCCATGCCCACGTGTGGTGCGATGACCAAAATGTCTGGTACGTCGAGGACCTGTCGTCCACCAACGGAACTGTGGTGGTAAACGGCGCGACGAACGTCTGCACCCAGGTCGAGCCCGGCCGCTCCGCTCAGCTCAACCCCGGTGACGAGCTCAGGCTCGGAGAATCCACAACCTACGCCATCCTCCTCGGCGCCCTCTGACTCATCTCCTAAATAAGTTGCGGTGAAATAGGGACTGTTTAAGGCTACGGCCGGCAAAAACAGCTCCTATTTCACCGCAGCTGCCATTTGGTCCCTCGGTGACGGAAGGATAAATTTTGCCCTTGATGGTCGCTCGGGGTAAACCTTTACCGCCCACCTATATTTGTCGAAATTACACTTGACGGCGGGGTACAATAAACCCGCATGCGGATTTCCGTTGCGGGCGCTTCCCATCACCGGGGCGTGCCCGGGAGCATCCGGCATGCGGCCTTTGCGGCGCTCGATCATGTGCAAGACGGGTAGCTGGGCCTGTGGAGCGCGTGCAGCCCTCCTCGCCTCGGCATGCCTTCTCTCCACGCCATGTACCTGCTGCTGAGTCCGCCTGTCAGATGACTGGAAGCAACAGCGAAAATCCCATCACGCCAACATCCCGGTAATCGCCGGGGCCTGTATACCTATATGAGAGGAGAGGGGTATATGGCGCGTAAGTTTAAGTCTATGGACGGCAACGAGGCGGCCGCATATGTTTCGTATGCGTACACCGAGGTAGCGGGAATTTATCCCATTACGCCGTCCAGCCCGATGGCCGACCATGTCGACCAGTGGGCGGCCCAGGGTCGCAAGAACATCTTTGGCACCCCGGTCAAGGTCGTCGAGATGGAGTCCGAGGCGGGTGCAGCCGGTACCGTTCACGGTTCGCTGGGCGCCGGTGCTCTGACCACCACCTACACGGCTTCTCAGGGCCTGCTCCTGATGATCCCGAACATGTACAAGATCGCGGGCGAGCAGCTCCCGGGCGTCTTCCACGTCTCCGCGCGTTGCGTCGCTTCCCACGCCCTGAACATCTTTGGCGATCACTCCGACGTCATGGCCTGCCGCCAGACCGGTTTCGCCATGCTCGCCGAGGGCAACGTCCAGGAGGTCATGGACCTCTCGCCGGTGGCTCACCTTGCCGCCATCGAGGGTAAGACCCCGTTCCTCAACTTCTTCGACGGCTTCCGCACCAGCCACGAGATCCAGAAGGTCGCCATGTGGGACTACAAGGATCTTGCCGAGATGTGCGACATGGACGCCGTCCAGGCTTTCCGCGACCACGCGCTCAACCCTGAGCACCCGCACACCCGCGGCAGCCATGAGAACGGCGACATCTTCTTCCAGAACCGCGAGGCCTGCAACAAGGTCTACGACGAGCTCCCTGCCGTCGTCGAGGGCTATATGAAGAAGATCAACGAGAAGCTCGGCACCGATTACGGCCTGTTCAACTACTACGGCGCTCCCGATGCCGATCGCGTCGTCGTGTGCATGGGCTCCTTCTGCGACGTGCTCGAGGAAGTCATCGACTACCTCAACGCTCACGGTGAGAAGGTCGGCCTGGTCAAGGTTCGCCTGTTCCGTCCGTTCTCCATCAAGCACTTCGTGGACGTTCTCCCCGAGACCGTCCAGAAGATCGCCGTCATGGACCGCACCAAGGAGCCGGGTTCCATCGGCGAGCCGCTCTACCAGGACGTCGTCTCCGCTCTCTACGAGGCCGGCAAGACGGGTATCAAGGTCGTCGGCGGCCGTTACGGCCTGGGCAGCAAGGACACGCCTCCCGCGTCCGCGTTTGCCGTCTTCGAGGAGCTCAAGAAGGACGAGCCCAAGCGCGAGTTCACCATCGGCATTGTCGATGATGTGACCAACCTGAGCCTGCCCGAGGCCGAGGATGCGCCCAACACCGCAGCTCCCGGCACCATCGAGTGCAAGTTCTGGGGTCTGGGTGGCGACGGTACCGTCGGCGCCAACAAGAACTCGATTAAGATCATCGGCGACCACACCGACAAGTACGTTCAGGCCTACTTCCAGTACGACTCCAAGAAGACCGGCGGCGTTACCGTCTCGCACCTGCGCTTTGGTGATTCCCCGATCCGCTCGCCGTACTACGTGACCAAGGCCGACTTTGTCGCTTGCCACAACCCCAGCTACATCGTCAAGGGCTTCAAGATGGTCCGCGACGTCAAGCCGGGCGGCACCTTCCTGGTCAACTGCCAGTGGAGCGATGAGGAGTTCGCCGAGCACATGCCTGCCGTGGCCAAGCGCTACATCGCGAACAACAACGTCAACGTCTACCTGATCGACGCTATCGACCTGGCTGCCAAGGTCGGCATGGGCAAGCGCACCAACACGGTGCTCCAGTCCGCCTTCTTCGCGCTGGCCAAGGTCCTGCCCGCCGAGGACGCCCTGCAGTACATGAAGGACGCGGCCACCAAGTCCTACATGAAGAAGGGCCAGGCCATCGTCGACGCCAACCACAAGGCCATCGATGCCGGCGCTACCGCCTTCCGTAAGTTCGAGGTTCCGGCCGACTGGGCTACCGCCGAGGACGCCGCTCCTGTCGAGCTTTCCGAGGAGACCAAGTCCGCTATCGCCCAGCAGGTCAAGAACCTGCTCGAGCCCATCGATCGCATGGATGGCGACAGCCTGCCCGTTTCCGCCTTCGTCGATTGCGCCGACGGCCAGTTTGAGCTGGGCGCCTCCGCATACGAGAAGCGCGGCGTCGCCGTGGTCGTTCCTCACTGGGACGAGACCAAGTGCATCCAGTGCAACCAGTGCGCCTATGTGTGCCCGCATGCCACCATCCGTCCGTTCGCGATGACCGAGGACGAGGCTGCCGCTGCGCCCGAGGCTACCCGTACGCTCGACGCCATGGGTCCCAAGGCCAAGGGCATGAAGTTCACCATGGCTGTGTCCCCGCTCGACTGCATGGGCTGCACCAACTGCGTCAAGGTCTGCCCCAAGGGCGCCCTCGAGATGGTTCCCGCCGAGCAGGAGATGGATCAGCAGCCCGTTTGGGACTACATGGTCAAGAACGTCTCCGAGAAGAAGGAGCTCATCGCGGCCAACGTCAAGGGCAGCCAGTTTAAGCAGCCCTACCTGGAGTTCTCCGGCTCCTGCGCCGGCTGCGCCGAGACCGCTTATGCACGTCTGGTGACCCAGGTCGCCGGCGACCGCATGTTCATCTCCAACGCCACCGGCTGCTCCTCCATTTGGGGCAACCCCGCTGCCACCGCTCCTTACTGCAAGGACAAGGACGGTCACGGCCCGGCGTGGAACAACTCCCTGTTCGAGGACAATGCTGAGCACGGTCTGGGCATGGCCATCGGTTACGAGGCCGTCCAGAATAAGCTGATCGCCGCCACCCAGGAGCTCATCGCCGCAGACGGTCCGTCTGACGAGCTCAAGGCCGCCGGTCAGGCTTGGATTGACTCCGTCAACGACGCCGAGGCCTCCAAGACTGCTGCCGCCGCCTACGTTGCCGAGCTCGAGAAGTGCGGCTGCGACGCTTCCAAGGCGATCCTCGCCGACAAGGCTTACCTCACCAAGAAGTCCTTCTGGATCTTCGGTGGCGACGGTTGGGCCTACGACATCGGCTTCGGTGGTCTGGACCACGTCCTGGCTTCTGGCCACAACGTCAACGTCTTCGTCTTCGACACCGAGGTCTACTCCAACACCGGCGGTCAGGCCTCCAAGGCTTCGAACCTGGGCCAGGTTGCTCAGTTCGCCGCTGCCGGCAAGGTGACCAAGAAGAAGTCTCTGGCCGAGATCGCTATGAGCTATGGTTACGTCTACGTGGCGCAGGTCGCCATGGGCGCCAACCCGGCTCAGACTCTCAAGGCCATCCACGAGGCCGAGGCCTATGACGGCCCGTCCCTCATCATCGGCTACAGCCCCTGCGAGATGCACTCCATCAAGAAGGGCGGCATGCAGAACTGCCAGGCCGAGATGAAGAAGGCTGTCGAGTGCGGTTACTGGAACCTCTTCCGCTTCAACCCCGAGGCTGCTGCCGGCAAGAAGTTCTCGCTCGATTCCAAGGAGCCCGCGGGCGGCTATCAGGAGTTCCTGATGAACGAGGCCCGTTACGCTTCGCTGACGCGTTCCTTCCCCGAGCGCGCCGAGGAGCTCTTCAAGGAGAACGAGCAGGCCGCTATGGACCGCTACGCTCACCTGCTGAAGCTCAAGACGGTGTACAACGAGGCCTAGGTCTCCCACCGCAGGATCTGAGGGCTAACCTTCGCGGATGTCCTCGGACATGAAAGAACCCCCGCTGCGCACTACGTGCGGCGGGGGTTCTTTCGTCCTGCGAAATGTCCGCGAAGGTTAGCCCTCAGATCCTGCTACGACTACGTCCTCGGATTGTGGGGCTGAATGAAGGACGTGGCTGAGGGCGCCTTTTGTCCCCTTCGCTGTTTCGCGGCTTTGCCGTGAAAGCTCGCGCCACTTTGGGGATGGATGGAGGTTTTGGCTGTTGTTGCCTTCTATCCCCGTGCTTTGGGGCTGGTTGCTTTTTGGAGCTCGTCTATATTCCTTATGCTGGATGAAAAGCCCCATGTTTTTGTTGGGGTGCATACTCGTCTTATAAATGTATAGAATCTCGTATAGTGCGAGTAAGATATTGTGCTGTCTGTTTTGTGTTTAGCAAGGATATAGTTTGCATAATCTGGTCTAATCCCTGCTATATCATAATAAAGTCGCACGTAAATAGCTTAGATATGCTTGAGCTGGGCATCTTTACGCTGAACGGGTAAAAACGACCGTTCACCGTTCAACAGTTTTCAAAATGAATAAAATGAGCGATAAAGAGAATATAAACCTTAATAAACTCGCGTATTGCACGGACGTGGGTTATTAATGGGATGTAGGCCTTTTACAGAAAGGATTCCAGCAATGTCTAAGCCTCTTGGCAAGCCCGATCGTATTGTCGTCGCCCTTGGCGGCAACGCCCTCGGCAACAACCCCGTCGAGCAGATCGAGGCCGTGAGCAACACCGCCCACGCACTCCTTGGTCTCATCGAGCAGGGTAACGAGATCATCATCACCCACGGCAACGGCCCGCAGGTCGGCATGATCCAGAATGCCTTCGCCGCCGCCCACGACGCCATCGGCACTCCCGAGATGCCGCTGCCCGAGTGCGGCGCCATGTCCCAGGGCTACATTGGTTATCACCTGCAGCAGGGCATCGGCCGCGAGATGCACAAGCGCTATAAGCGTTGGCACGCCGCCACCGTCGTCACCCAGATCGAGTGCGATCCCGACGATCCCGCGTTCAAGAACCCGACCAAGCCGATCGGCCCCTTCTACACCGAGGAGCAGGCCAAGGAGTTCATGGCCGAGGATCCCTCCAAGGTCTTCGTCGAGGATTCCGGCCGCGGCTGGCGCCGCGTCGTCGCCTCCCCCGATCCTAAGAAGATCGTCGAGGCCGACTCCATCCTCAACCTACTCGACAACGAGTTCATCGTCATCGCCTGCGGTGGCGGCGGCATTCCCGTCGTCCGCGACTACGAGAACAAGGGTTGCTACAAGGGCGTTCCCGCCGTCATCGACAAGGACCTGGGCGGCGAGCTGCTGGCCGAGGACTGCGACGCCGACGTTCTGTTCCTGCTGACCGCCGTTGAGCATGTCGCCATCAACTTTGGCAAGCCCAACCAGGAGGAGCTCGAGGACCTCACCGCCGACGAGGCCGAGCGCCTAGCCGACGAGGGCCAGTTCGGTAAGGGTTCCATGGAGCCCAAGGTCCGCGCTGCCATCAAGTTCGCCCGTTCCCGCAAGGGCCGCACCTGCATTATCGGCGCCCTGGACAAGGCCGCCGAGACCATGGCCGGCCTCTCCGGTACCCGCATCCACGAGTAGTCTCTACTCTGTTGCCTCTCTTGTGGGCGCCAGGCAAAGCGCCCACAAACTAGCCTCTCTTCATGAGCCCCGCAGTCCGCTCCGACTGCGGGGCTTTTGCTATTGAGGTGACTGTTCATGAGAAGCGCTGAAGACCGCGGAAACCCGGCACTTGGGGACGTTCCTTTTCTGCCGGCATCTTGGGACAGTCCTTTTCGGCAGCGCGAGCGGTCGTCTGCAAAGACCGTCCCCAGTGGCTAGTCATTTAATGGCTGGTCATTTAAGTCTGTCCCCAATGACTAGTATTGGCCATTTAAGTCTGTCCCCAATGACTAGTAGTAGGCCCACATGGCTTCGATTTCGTTGAGGACTTCTACGATGCCCCAACGGCGGGCGCTACGGCTGGGCGAATTGGGATCGTAGACACCGATTTGGTCGGCGTCGTCAATGCCGTAGAGCACGATGTAATGACCCACGTTGGTAAACGTGCCGGGACGCACGACGGCGATTACGGGAGCACCCGAGCGCAAGGCCTGGGCCATCGAGTCTTGGTCGTTGTAGAGCTGCGTCCCGTTAAGCCCCAGCTGCCATGCGCCGCTCGTCATAAACGACCACTCGGTGGCACCGGTGGGGGCATAGTTGCCCGCCTCGGAAAGGGCGCACATATCGACCGGCGTCATATCGGTGCGCCCCGTTTTAAAGATGTAGATCATGGTGAGGCAGGTGGGTCCGCAGCCGTTTTGGCGGATGGTTCCGCCGGCGTAGGGCAGCTCCGACCATGCGGGGTCGATCTGGTAAATATGCGGCATGGTGCCGGCACTCCACTGCGAACGTGGGGTCGAAAAAGCAAACGAGTAGCCGAGTGCGACTGGGGCTTTGAGGAGCTTTTCCTCGGCGGTGGGCTCTAGGCCGGCAGAGCCATGCGAAGCACACGACCCCAGATACACAAATGCCAGACATGCCATGATGGAGCACAGGGCAAGACAGAGACGATGAATCTGCGGATTGGCGGCCCGGCCGCGTCCCAGCGGCCGTGGCTGCTTTGCGCCGCGTCCGCCGCGGGGCTTCGAAAAGAAACGGCTGATGTGGTTGTCAGACTTTCGCCGATCGATTTTCTGCCGCCGAGGCACTTCGGCCCGGCGTTGACGGGTGCCCGAGCGTGGGCGATCCGCTTGACGCGTGCTGGTATTCTGCGGCATAGACGACAAGGGGCGATCCTGCGGACGCTGCGGCCCGTCGTTGTCAGAAACACTCCTGGATGCTGGCGTGGTACGCCCGGCAAGGCGAACGTTTCGCTGTCGTTCGCCGCCGTTGTATTCGTATGCCATTTGCACCGCCTCGTCTCATGTATAACCCGTCCATCCTACAAAAAAGACGTGCAGCAAATGAGGACATACACCAAAACCTCGGTAAGCGGCATGGACGGGAGCGAGCCTGGCGTCATAAAGCGACGCCCTCCGCGAGCGATTGAGTCGCGTCATCAAAACGGACGCCCGCACCGAGTGGCGCCCCTCGCCGTTCGTCCCAAAAACGGCGCCGCTCGTTTTGCAGTTCTGCCTTCGGTCGAGCTACGAGTGGCGTTGCTGTGCCAAGGCCGTATCTTAAAGCCATGAAATAAAAAGTGCGCGGCAAAACAGGCCGTGCAAGGGGTGACGCCAAGGGGCGTCAGAAAGGAAAGGAGGGGAACAATGGCGGACAAGAACGCAGAAGTTGCAGTCGAGGATACCGGCGGCATGAAGAAAACGCTTTCGCTCTGGAACTTCTTCACCATCGGTTTCGGTGCCATCATCGGTACCGGTTGGGTTCTGCAGGTCGGCGACTGGATGGTCGTGGGCGGCGGTCCCGTTCCCGCTATGATCGCATTCCTCTTGGGTGCAATCTTCCTCGTGCCCGTCGGAGCTGTTTTCGGTGAGCTTACGGCTGCTATCCCCATCTCGGGCGGCATCGTCGAGTATGTCGATCGTAGCTTTGGCCGTACAATGAGCTACATTACCGGTTGGCTCCTGGCCCTGGGCAACGGCATCCTGTGCCCGTGGGAGGCCATTGCCATTTCGACTCTCGTGTCCGAGATGTTCGGTAGCCTGCCCGGTCTTGAGTGGCTGCGCGCCATCAAGCTCTACACCATCCTGGGCGCCGACGTTTACCTGTTCCCGACGCTGATCGCGCTCGGCTTTGCAGTCTACGTCATCTTCCTCAATTTCCGCGGTGCCAGCTCGGCCGCCAAGCTCCAAGCCTTCCTGACCAAGGCCCTGCTCTGCGGCATGCTACTCGCCATGGGCGTCTCGCTGTTCACCGGCTCGCCGAACAACGCCATGCCTGTGTTCTCCCAGGTCGCCGGTGCTGGCGGCGGTAAGGCCGCCACCGAGGGCACCAGCCTGTTCGCCGGTATCGTGTCGGTCCTGGTTCTGACCCCATTCTTCTACGCCGGTTTCGACACCATTCCTCAGCAGGCTGAGGAAGCAGCCGAGGGCCTTAACTGGAACAAGTTCGGCAAGATCATCTCCCTGGCCCTGCTGGCCGCCGGCGGCTTCTACATGGTCTGCATTTACTCGTTCGGCACTATCCTTGACTGGCATGAGTTTGTTAAGAGCCCGGTTCCCGCGCTTGCCTGTCTTAAGGGCATCAACATGCTCCTGTACCTGGCCATGCTCGTCATCGCCACGCTTGGACCCATGGGCCCGATGAACTCCTTCTACGGCGCCACGAGCCGCATTATGCTCGCCATGGGCCGCAAGGGCCAGCTGCCCGAGAAGTTTGCCGAGGTCGATCCCAATTCCGGCGCTCCCAAGCTCGCCTGCGTCGTTCTGGCCATCATCACCGTCGTCGGTCCGTTCCTGGGCAAGAACATGCTCATCCCTCTGACCAATGTGTCGGCTCTCGCCTTCATCTTCTCTTGCGGCATGGTCGCTCTTGCCTGCCTGCGCATGCGCTTCACCGAGCCCGACCTACCTCGTCCCTACGAGGTGCCCGGCGGCAAGTTTGGCATCAGCCTCGCCATCGCTGCCTGCGCCATCATCATCGGCCTGCTCGTGATTCCGTTCTCTCCCGCCTCCCTCAACATGGTGGAGTGGAGCATCGTGATCGGCTGGTTGGCTATTGGCCTGGCTCTCATGGCTTTCACCAATTCCCGTAAAAAGTAACGCCGAGCCGGGGCGGATTGGGTGCGCGGTGCCCTCTCTCCCGCGTACCGAACCCGGCATCACTTGGGTAGCTTTGTGAGGCCTTAACCCAACACGGCCTCACCCACTATATGGATCCATAAGGAGGAACCATGTCCACTAAGTATGCAATCGTTGGCGGCAAGCTCATCGACGGTACCGGTGCCGAGCCGGTCGAGAACTCCCTCGTTCTCGTCGACGATAACGGCAAGATCGAGTACGCCGGTGTTATGCAGGACCTTCCCGAGGGCGTTGAGGTTATCGACGCCGCCGGCAAGACTGTCCTTCCCGGCCTGATCGACACCCACCTGCACTTCTCGGGCAACCTGACCGACGATGACACCGATTGGGTCATGCAGCCGCTCCTCGAGAAGCAGGCCGTCGCCGTCAAGCAGGCCTACGACTGCCTCACCCACGGCCTCACCACCGTCTGCGAGATCGGCCGCTTTGGTATCCAGATTCGCGACTGCATCGACAAGGGCGTCTTTAAGGGCCCGCGCGTTCTGGCCACCGGCCTCGGCTTCTGCCGTGTTGCCGGTCACGGTGACTCCCACCACTGCACCCAGGAGCTCAACAAGGAATCCCATCCCTGGGGCGACCAGGTCGACGGTCCTTGGGATCTGCGCAAGGCCGTCCGTCGTCGCCTGCGCGAGAACCCCGATGCCATCAAGATCTGGGCTACCGGTGGCGGCATCTGGCGCTGGGACTCCGGTCGCGACCAGCACTATTGCTCCGAGGAGATCCAGGCCGTGGTCGAAGAGGCCAAGATGGTCGGTATCCCCGTGTGGAGCCACTGCTACAACAACCACGCCGCCGCCTACGATTCCGTTCGCTTTGGCTGCGAGCAGCTGATTCACGGCTTCGATATCGATGAGCGCACCATGGACCTTATGGCCGAGCAGGGCACCTTCTTCACCCCGACGATCGCCTTCCTGCCCACCTGGTACGCCACCTATCCTCCCGTCTATGTCCCCGAGCTGCACGACAAGTACGAGGGTACCCTGGTCGAGAAGGAGCTGCAGCGCAACTATGACTGCCTGCGCGAGGCCAAGAAGCGCGGCGTCGTCATGACGATCGGCTCTGACTCCTTCTCCTTCGTCACCCCGTACGGCACCTGCTCCATCGAGGAGATGTACGAGTTCGTCGACAAGATCGGCTTCACCCCGGTCGAGACCATCACCTGCGCCACCCTCAACGGTGCCAAGATGTGCCACATCGAGGACGAGACCGGTTCCATCGAGGCCGGCAAGTGCGCCGACCTGCTGGTCGTCAACGGTGACGTCGCCGCCGACATTCACGTGCTCAACACCGACAACATGGACGTCATCATGAAGGACGGCTGGATTGTCGAGGCCGGCACCTTCGGCGAGCCAAACAAGTACAGCGCCTAAGCTACCGTTTGTCGATGGCTGGATGTAAAACACAGTTTTTGATTGCATAATGCAATGGAGAGGGTCGCTTGCGGCCCTCTTTATTGCTATCGGTACTACGGACAAGAGGGGATGACGGTGGATTTAAACAGGCTGAATCTGGGCAAGAGTTACAACTCTACCAAGGTCTTTCGTACGGCCCAGCATGTGGTTCAGGCCATCCTACTCGGTGTTGTCGTTCCGGCGCTTATCTTGCTGCTTATCTGGGATTTAACCGATAATCCCAATCCCGTTCCAGGCGTTGTCGTTATTGCCGGCCTGGTCATGCTGTGCTTCTTCTTCTCGTATGTCTTTGTGGTCCCCGATGACCTCACATCGAGCGCAACCGACCGCACGCTCGCCATCGCATCAAAAATATTTGCCTACACGTCGCGCGGCCTTACGCCCGAAGCGGCCCTGGGTGCCTCTAAAATCATCCTGTCCGAGACCATCGCTTCTGCCATCTGCTTTACTGACGGCAGGCAGGTGCTGGCAAGCTGGGGCGAGGACTCGGCAAAGTGCCCTGCCGGAACCCCGGTAGTGCTCAAGACCACGCTCGACGTGATTGAGACGGGCGAGCAGAGCGTGTTTTCGCGTGATGCCTCCAATGAGACGGGCGGCTATTTTCCCCGTCTGCGTGCTGGTATTGTCGCGCCGCTTAGCGTGCGCGGTCATTGCGTGGGCACACTCGAGCTGTATTACCCCCGCCTGAGCAGCATCGATATGCGCCAGACGGCGCTTGCCTCGGGTTTCGCCGATCTCATTTCCACGCAGCTCGCCAGCTTTGAGCTCGAGCGCCAGGATGAGCTCACGGCCCGCGTTGAGCTCCGCGCTCTGCAGTCGCAGGTCGATCCGCATTTTCTATTCAATACCATTAGCACGATCGTTTCGCTCGTTCGAACCGAGCCCGACAAGGCACGATCGCTGCTGATCGACTTTTCCAACTACTATCGTCAGACGCTTTCTGACTCCGATACGCTCACCACGCTCGAGCACGAGGTGGAACAGGGCACGCGTTATATCAATCTTATGCAGGCCCGGTATGGCGACGGCCGTCTGCGCGTTTCGGTCGACATCGACTTTGAGGTGCGCGACAGCCTGGTGCCGCCGTTTATCTTGCAGCCGCTGCTCGAAAACTGTATCAAGCATGCGCAGCGCGAGACCGAGCCGCTTTCCATTCGTGTTAGGGCTTTTGAGACCGATGACGGCTTGGAGATCATCGTCGAAGATGACGGCATCGGTATGAGCGAAGAAGTCTGCGCGCATCTGTTTGAGCAGCATCGCCGAGAGGAGCCCGAAAGCATTACCGCCGACGGCTCCGTCAAGCGAGGCTGCGGCCTGGCGCTCTTCAACGTGCTTCAGCGCATCCATTTCTTTTACGGAGAAGATTCTGGCATGCGCGTGAAGTCCCAGGAGGGCGTGGGAACGCAGGTCATCGTTGAGTTGAACGGCGAGCCGCATGAGCCGGCGCCGCTAACGGTGTAGCACGCGGTTGGATTGAGAGAAAAAAGAGGGGAAGCGCATATGTCCGAAGGCTGGAATATCTTGGTGGTTGATGACGAGCCTCCAATTAGGGCTGAGCTACGTTATCTGTTGGAAAAGGATGCGCGTGTGGGCCAGATTGCTGAGGCGGGCAATGTCACCGAAGCCGTGGAATCGATTCTGTCGAACAAGCCCGACGTGCTGTTTTTAGACATTACCATGCCCGGTCGCTCGGGAATTGAGCTTGCCGAGACGCTTCAGAACCTAAAGACACCGCCGGTCGTGGTGTTTGTGACGGCATTTGCCGAGTATGCGGCCGATGCCTATAACCTCGATGCCGTCGATTACATCGTAAAGCCGGTCGAGGATGCTCGCCTGTCAAAGGCGCTCGACAAGATCGAGACCGCCCTGGGCGCACGCCGTGTCGTCCATGCTCCGCACCAGCCTTTGCGCCTGACGGTGGATCGTGGGGGTAAAAAGGTGTTCATTCCCGTGGCGGATGTCTGCTACTTTGAGGCGCGCGCCGATTTTTGCAACGCCGTCTGCGCCGAGGGAACATATCTGATCAATGAGTCGATTTCATCGCTCGAGCGGCGCCTGGCCTCCGAGGGCTTTATCCGTGTCCACCGCAGCTATCTGGTCAATTTGGAAGACGTGCACAATGTCGAGATCGGTTCTACGGGTCTTATGGAACTCAGGCTCGATCGCGTAACCTCGACGGTGCCCGTGTCCCGTCGTCGCGCTGCCGAGGTTAAGGCGCGCCTGGGGCTTGTGTAGACGGTCCGCATGCCATCGTTTGCCGACGCAGGTTTGGCATGGGCGCGCGGTGGGCATAATGGGTGACATCGAATGAAATCGAAAGGATCATTATGCCTGCGCTTATTACGCATCATCTGTTTGGCGAGGAAAGCATCGATCGTCTGCCGCAGGGCGTCATTACGTCCGACGAGGAACGCATTGCCTTTATCCTGGGCAACCAGGGTCCCGACCCGTTTTTCTTCCACATCCTGACGCCGCGCGTTTCCGACTGCACGCTGCTGGCGCAGGCCATGCATCGCTCGCGCATGTCGCGCCAGTTCTCGTGCCTGCGCGACGGCGTGTCCCATCTGCTCCCGCGCGATGCCAACTTGGGCCGCGCCTTTGCGCTGGGCCTGCTGTCGCACTACGTGCTCGACCGTAATGCCCACCCCTTTGTCTACGAGCAGCAGTTTGGCATTGTCGAGTCCGATCCCGAGCTGGGGGATTCGGGCAGCCAGGTCCATGCGGTGCTCGAAAGTGACCTGGACGTGTTGATGCTGCAGCTCAAGCGCGACGGGGCCACGGTCGAGGACTATCCGCCGGCGGGCGAGATCGTCACCACCGACCGCATCAATCGCGTGGCCGGCGTGCTGATGAGCTATGTTGCCGGGCGTGTGTACGGTATCGATATCCCAGCGGGGGAGTACGGTGCCGCCGTTGCCGACATGCAGCTGCTCTATCGCGCCATTGAACCGGCGGGCTCGGCCAAGACGCGTGCAATTGCCCTGGTCGAGGGCCTAGTACACGACTACTCCCTGCTCGATGGCCTTGCTCACCGCGTGACGACCGAGCCGCCCGAGCGCACCGGCAATCTGGGCCATCTGACATGGAAGAATCCCTTTACCGACGAGGTCTCGAACGAGAGTTTCCCCGAGGTCTTTGATCGCGCGCTGGTCGATTACGAGTGCACGGTCGCACGTTTTATCGAGACCGGCGACATGGAGGCCGTGACCAACCACGTCAATTACAGCGGTCGCGTGCTCGGCGCTGATGAAGAGTTCGACCGCGAGGAGTAGGGTTCGTGCGTGTCCCTTTGCCGAATCCTTACCGGCGGTTCTGGACAATTGGGGTACGATGAACTAGCTGCATATCGGGCGAACACGAAGGGTCCCTGTCCATGAAATACACCAAGCTCGAGCGTAACTGGGTTATGTACGATGTGGGCAATTCGGCCCTCGTGTTGCTCAACACCTCGGTGGTGCCCATCTACTTTAACGCCATCAATACCGGTGCTTCCTCGGCCGACCTGGTGGTCGCTTGGGGTAGCGCGCAGACGATTGCCTCGCTGGTCATTGCCATGCTCATGCCCATTCTGGGCGCGCTTGCCGATTACGCCGGCAACAAGATCAAGTTTTTCTTGGGCTTCTTCCTCACGGGCTTGGTGCTTTGCCTGGCGCAGGCTATCCCAATGTCCGCCATGGCATTTTTGGCCGTGTACGTGCTGTGCACCATCGGCCTTAACTCTTCTATGACGTTCTATGACGCCATGCTGCCCGACATTACCACCGACGAGCGTATGGACGCCGTGTCCAGCTCGGGCTATGCCTGGGGCTACATCGGTTCCACCGTGCCGTTCATCATCTGCCTGGCGCTTATCATGGGTGGTCCCGCTCTTGGCGTCCCCACCATGCTGGCAACGCGTCTGTCGTTTGTCATCACTGGTGCCTGGTGGCTCATCTTTACCCTGCCGCTCATTCGCACCTATAAGCAAAAGTACGGTCGCGAGCGCGGTCCCGAGGACACCATCGGCCACATCGTGGGCGGCGTGTTCTCCGAGGTCGTACACACCATGCGCGAGATCGCCCACAACAAGACCGTGCTGGTCTACATGATCGCGTTCTTCTTCTACATCGACGGTGTGCACACGGTCATTTCCATGGCAACCAGCTACGGTTCGGCTCTGGGTATCGACTCGACCCAGCTGGTACTGGCCCTGCTCGTTACGCAGTTCGTGGCCTTTCCGTCCGCCATCATCTACGGCAAGCTCGCCGGACGCGTGGGCACGCTCAACATGATCCTGGTGGCGGTCGCCGCCTACATGGGCATTGTGCTGTTCGCCGCGTTTTTCCTCAAGACCGCCTTTGAATTCTGGGTGCTTGCCATTATGGTCGGCCTGTTCCAGGGTGGCGTGCAGGCACTCAGCCGTAGCTACTTTGGCCGCATCATCCCCAAAGAAAAGTCCAACGAGTACTATGGCTTCTTTGACATCTTTGGGCGCTATGCAAGCGTTATGGGCACCTTTCTGGTGTCGGTCGTCACCTCGCTGACCGGCAACCCGTCGCTGGGCGTTCTTTCCATTGCTGTGCTGCTGGTCGTTGGCTTTATGCTGCTGGCCCGCCTGTCTCGCATGACTCGAGCGGCAGAGCATGCCGCATAGGAGCGGGCGGCTATTGTGCCTGTCCGCGGTACTCTTTTGGGGTTATCCGCAATAAACATTGCGACTTGCGAGCAATGATTTGCCCAAGTGGGTATGATGGAATCAGCTAGGTCGCGGGGCGTCGCCTGTGTTTGGCGGCGCCTCGTTTTTGTGTTGCAGGGAGGGAAGGCATGAACGCCACGGTTGTGATTCCAACATATTGGGCGGGCGATGATGCCCATGCAAACGCTCCCGGTGTCTATGACCACTCGACGAATCTCAACGCCGCCAATCCCGAGCTCGATCACTGTCTTGCTTCGCTCGAGCAGGTACGCGATATTCCGCGAATCATCCTTTTGGTGGTCTGTCCCATCTCGGCCACGGCGGATGTGTCGAAGCGCGTACGCGAAATCGTCGACGCGCACCCTACGCTCAAAGTTACCGTAGTCACCAATACCCAGGCATCGCGTATCGCCGACCGCGTAGCGCAGATTGCGCCCAAGGGTTCGGGAGAATGCGTGAGCCTGCGCGGCTATGGCGCCATCCGCAATATGGGACTTGCCTGTGCCGCCGTGTTGGGTCACGATGCCGTCATCTTTTTGGATGACGACGAGACTGTCATCGATGCCGACTTTATGAAACGCGCGACTTACGCGTTGGGGCAGCAGACGCGTCAGGGCCTGCCAATCTTGGCTAAGAGCGGCTACTTTTACGATCGAGACGGATCGCCGCTGGCCCCCACGGACAAGGTGGGCATCTGCCACCGTTGGTGGACCAAGCGTATTGAGTTCAATCGCTGGATGAAAAAGGCGCTCTCGGGCACCCGTATTTCGCGTTCAAACTATGTGTGCGGCGGCCTTATGGCCCTCCATGCCCGCGCCTTTACCCGCGTGGCATTTGACCCGTTTATCACTCGTGGCGAGGACCTGGACTACCTCTTTAATATGCGCATGTTTGGCTACGACGTATGGTTTGATAACGAGTGGACCGTGCGCCATCTGCCGCCCGAGTCCGAGAAACGCTCGCCGCGCTTTATGCAGGACGTGTACCGTTGGTACTACGAACGTGCCAAGCTAACGTTTGCCGCGCACCAGAAAGAGCTCATTCCCGTTACAGCCGCGTCTCTCATGCCCTATCCGGGCCCGTGGATTTCGCGCGAGCTTGACGATCGCGTGCGTAAGACTGCCATGGTCCGCAGCATGTTTACCCGCGAGCACGAGGGATACCTACGCATTTGGCGCCACGGTATTGACGAGGCCAGGACCTACGCACGCCAAAACGCCGCAAGCTACCTGCGTTTCCAGAGCTTCTGGCCCAAGATTATGGATGGGCTCTGGCGTGACGCCCAGCTGACCAGCATCCTGGAGGGGACTGAATGATCGACCGCCGCGCCCAGCGCGATAGTTCAATGTCAATCTTTCGCATCATTGCCGTATCCTGCGCCATTTGTGTGCTGGTGTACTTTGTTTTTGCCCTGGCGACTGGAATCGAGCCAATCGCGACCGTGGTCGCCTGTACGCTGCTATGCATCTTTCTGTGTATCTTTATCTTTTTGACGCTCAATCCCGATTCGGTTCGCTCACAGTACACCGAGGAGACGCTCTCGGTGGCCTCGGCCATGCTCGAGGACATTAAAGGCGGTCTGACGCAGGAGTCGGCACGTCTGGTGTGCCAGCGCATTTTGCCCGAGACACGCGCCATGACAGTTGCCGTTACCGACGAGAGCAACGTACTGGCCTGCGCGGGCGAGTTTGAGGAAAAGCTGCTGCCCAATTCTCCCATTCATACGCTCGCCACGCGCTACGTCATCGAACACGGTATCGTCCAGTCGTTCAACCGCGTGGTGGACGTGGTGGGTTCGGATGGCTCACACAACCAGGTCCCCGCTGGCATCATCGCACCCATCAAGGTGGGCGACCGCACCGTCGGCACGCTCAAGTTCTATTACAAGACCCCGCGTGCCGTCGACCGTACCCAGTATGCGCTCGCCTCGGGTTTTGCCGAAATCCTGTCCACGCAGCTCGCCATTCACGAGCTCGAGGTGCAAAAGGAGCTCACGGCCCGTGCCGAGGTGCGTGCCCTGCAGGCGCAGATTAACCCGCACTTCCTGTTCAACACGCTCAACACCATCGCATCGTTTACGCGTACCGACCCGCTGCGCGCCCGCGAGCTGCTGCGCGAGTTCTCCTCGTTCTATCGCGCAACGCTCGACAATTCGGGTTCGCTCATTCCCGTGTCGCGCGAGGTCGCACAGACCAAGCGCTACCTGACGTTTGAGAAGGCGCGCTTTGGCGAGGATCGCGTGCTGGCGACCTTTGACGTGTCCGAGGACGTCGAGGACACGCTGGTTCCGGCATTTGTGATCCAACCGATTGTCGAGAACGCCGTGCGTCACGGCATGGGTGATGCCAGTGCGCTGAAGATTGACGTGACGGTGCGCAGGGATGGTGACGATGCGATTTTGATTTCGGTGGCCGATGACGGTGTGGGCATGGACGAGGGCATCGCTGCCAGACTGTTTGACGAGCGCTCTGCCCGCCCCGACGCCAGCTCCCCGCAGGGTGGCGGCGCCGGCGTTGCCATGCACAATATTTCGGAGCGCATTCATCGCTTTTATGGGCCGCACTCCTATACGCGCGTCGAATCGGCGCCGGGTAAGGGCGCTAAAGTGCTCCTACATCTCGATTTGTCGGAGAGCATCTTCGACATTCAAGAGTAGAATAATTGGTCACGGGCTTAACGCCGGTTGGCGTATGCCCGACGTAGTTAGTTGACGAAAGGTTTTATCCCCATGCTGCGTGCGATGATTGTGGATGATGAGGCCCCGGCCCGTTCGGAACTTCGCTTCTTGCTCGAGCAGACGGGCAAGATCGGCACGATCACAGAAGCGTCGAGCGTTCGCTCCGCCATCGAGATGCTTATGGAGAGTCGCGTTGATGTCGTGTTCCTCGATATTTCGATGCCTGGCGCTTCGGGTCTGCAACTTGCCGAGGCGCTGCATAAGCTTAAGAATCCGCCGGCGATCGTGTTTGTGACCGCGTACAGCGATCATGCGGTTGAGGCGTTTGATGTGGATGCCGTCGACTATCTGATGAAGCCGGTAGAGGAAGCCCGCCTGGATCGTGCAATCGAGAAGGTCATGCAGCGCACGAAGCCCGTTGCGGACAGCAAGGTGACCATCGAGCGCATCCCGGTGGAGAAGGGCGGCCGCAAGGTGCTCATCCCCGTGGACGACATTCGCTTCATTATGGCCAAGGACGATTACTCCTGTATCTATACCGTCGACGACCGTTTTTTGTCGACGACCTCGCTGGCACAGTTCGAGGCCAAGCTCTGTGATTTTGGCTTCTTCCGCGTTCACCGCCGCTATATCGTTAACCTGGCGTGTGTTACCGACGTCGAGACGGTTCCCTCGGGCGCTATCCAGCTGGGCATTACGGGCGTCGACGAACGCGTACCGGTTTCGCGCCGTCGCGTCGTACCGCTCAAGAAGGCCCTGAGCCTCTAGCACACCGGCCCCGCAGCCCTGTAGACCAAAATCGTCTGCGGAGCCGCGGGGCTTTTGTATGAATGCACCAAATCGTTTTGCGGAAGGGATCCCATGAACAGTGCAAGCGCCAAGCGCATCGACATCATCTCGGACACCCACGGTTATCTGTCGCCCGCGCTTTTAGATGAGTTGAGCGGCGCGGACCTGATTATCCATGCCGGCGATCTTACGTCGGAGATGGACTACGAACATCTGCGAACCATTGCCCCCGTGCGAGCGGTTCTGGGCAATAACGACTACTACCGTGATTACGGCCCCGAAGTGGACCGTCTGGCGCTCTTTAGCTACGAGGGCCTTAAGTTTGCCGTAGCCCACTACCGCGAAGACCTCCCGGTGGGATCCGTGGACGTAGCCATCAACGGTCACACTCACGTAACCAAAGAAACTCAAGTAGGCCGCTGCTTGGTCCTCAACCCCGGCAGTGCTAGCTACCCCAGAGGCACCCGAGGCCCCACCATGGCCAGAATGCTCGTCAAGGACGGCAAGGTCTTAAGCGTCAAGTTTATTGACTTAGATTAACCGCAACAAAAACGGGGGATGCACAATGCATCCCCCGTTTCCATTTGAGCCAAAGGCCGAGCTTCAACAAGAACAATCAGACCAACCCCGCCGAGGAGCACGCGGGCTAGCCGCGCAGCGGCGCACGCCCGCAAAACTGGTTGAACATAGTGACGACAGGGAGGGTCTCCGGGGCCGGCTGGCGCGGGTTAAGTTTGTCGCGAGTTCCGCACGCAAAGGAAAGCACTTAATGTGCTTTCCGTCTTGCGCAGGACTGTAGAGCAGCAAACTTAACCCGCGCCAGCCGGCCCCGGAGACCCTCCCGGAGGGACCCTAAAAATATTTTCAAAAAAGTTGTTGCGCGGCGAACAGACTTCTGTGTATACTAATCCCCGCAGCGCGCGCGAGCGGAAACAAACGCGAACGACTGTCTGGGGAGTTAGCTCAGTTTGGTTAGAGCGCCGGCCTGTCACGTCGGAGGTCGCGGGTTCGAGCCCCGTACTTCCCGCCAACGCAATTAAAGCCACGTCTTCGGACGTGGCTTTTTGCGTTTAATAGGACAACCGCTCGGTCGCCCCTTTCATTCAGCTCCTTGTTTCCGAGATGCGGAAGAGAATTAAGTATATCGGTTTAAACAAGGGGGGTTTGTTGCGCAACACTCGTTCAATGAAACAGGGGGTTAGGTTATACTAAATTCCACTGCAGGCCTAGTCTGATGTAATTTGCTTTGGATTCGACCTTCAGCGGACATCTAATTCACTATTTGGTTGTCCCGGCGGTTATTTAGCGTCTCGACGTAAGCTCGGCCCCGGAGCCCGTTCGAGCTGTTCGTATTCCTTGAAAGGGGAAACATGGACATATCGAGGAAGACTGATTATGCCCTCCGCATGCTTGCGATGCTTGCCGAGGAGCCGGAGCGGTTGCTTTCTGTTCGCACTGCTGCCGAAGAGGTCAATGTTCCGTATTCGTTTGCCCGTTCGATCCAACACGGTTTGGTTCAGGCCGGTATTGTGGAGAGCCTGCGTGGCGTCCACGGCGGTATGCGTCTTAAGGTCAACCCGAGCGAGGTCACTATCCGTCAGGTCGTCGAGGCCGTTCAGGGCCCTATGGTTATGAATGATTGCACGGCACTCGATGGCGACTGTGCACGCAGGGGCACGTGCTGCTATCATCCCCTGTGGGCTGGGGCCCAGGCGCTGATGCGTGACTACCTCGATTCCGTTTCGCTGGACGATGTCGTCGCTCGCCGCCAGTTCCCCGCCGTCGATCCCAAGTTCGCCGACCGCGACGCCTTTCCCGAGTATGCCGTTTGCGCGTGTGCTTGCCGGGAGGAGTAGCGCCGCATAAGGAGCATAGCTATGATTCAGGACCCCTTTCGTTCGATGATTCGTTCGGAAGGGGTTCTGCGTTATCGCGACCTTCCGTGGCGCCGCACACGCGACCCGTACATCATCTGGCTTTCCGAGGTCATGCTGCAGCAGACGCAGGTTCCACGCGTAGAGACGCGCATGCCGGCATGGCTCGACCGCTTTCCGACCGTGCATTCTCTCGCCCAGGCCGCTCCTTCTGATGTTTTGGACGCTTGGCAGGGCATGGGCTACAACCGCCGTGCTTTGGCGCTCCATAAGGCTGCGCAGCGACTCGTGGAGGACTGGGATGGGGAGTTTCCGCGTGATACACGCGACCTGGTCGCGCTGCCCGGTATTGGGCCCGCAACGGCGCAGGGCATTCGGTCGTTTGCGTTTGATCTTCCGGGAGTGTACCTGGAGACCAATGTGCGCACGGTCTTTCTGCATCACTTTTTTCCTGACGTTCCGTCTGTTCCCGATCGCGAGCTGGTGCCGTTGATCCAGGCGGCCTGCCCGGCGGCGCCCGGTGCGGCGGCGGATGAGGTCGCTCCCTTTGCCGTGCCGCTCGACGATGCCGATACGCCGCGCGCGTGGTATTACGCGCTGCTGGATTACGGCGCGTATCTCAAAAAGACGCTGCCCAATCCGTCTAGGCGCTCGGCGGGCTACAGCCGCCAGTCCAAGTTTGAGGGCTCGCGTCGGCAAAAGCGTGCCCATATCGTGCGCATGCTGCTTGCAGCTCGCGACGGACAGCCGGCGGGCATAACGCTTGTTGAAGCTGTTGCAGACGTTAACAAGATGGAGGCCGCAGCGGGTCGCGAACCGGTTGGTTGCGATTTTATTGCGGGCATTCTTGCCGACCTGGAGCGCGAAGGCTTTTGTCGTGCCGAAGGCGAGCGCTGGCTGAGTGTGTAATGACGCGAATTTGCAGAACAGGATAGTAAGGTTTAGATTCTCGGCATGAGGGTATCCTAAAGGCAATGCCGCTCAAAGTCTATGGGCGGCGCGTATTGAAGGGAAGTACACCTATGGATTTTGAGAATTCTCAAACCAAGAAGAACCTCGAGACCGCTTTTGCCGGTGAGTCCCAGGCGCACACCAAGTATCGTTACTATGCATCCAAGGCCAAAAAGGACGGCTACGTTCAGATTTCGAATATCTTTGCCGAGACGGCGGGCAACGAGTCCGAGCATGCCAAGCTGTGGTTTAAGTACCTGCACGACGGTGCTGTTCCGGATACGCTGGACAACCTGCGCGATGCCGCCGCGGGCGAGAACTACGAGTGGACCACGATGTATGACGAGTTCGCCAAGACCGCCGAAGAGGAGGGTTTTGCCGAGATCGCCGCGAAGTTCCGTGGCGTTGGCGCTGTCGAGAAGGCTCATGAGGAGCGCTATAACAAGCTCGTCGAGCGCATTGAATCGGGCGAGGTGTTTGAGCGCGAGGGCGTAAAGGTGTGGAAGTGCCTGAACTGCGGGCACCTGCATGTTGGTGCCAAGGCGCCCGAGGTGTGCCCGGTTTGCAACCATCCCAAGGCGTACTTTGAGGAGCAGGTGGTGAACTACTAGCGCCGATACGAACGTGGACTGCGGGGCGCGGGGCAGGAGGCCGGATTGCCTTCCCTCCCCGCTCACGGCTCCGCAGGGTCGCGTTGAGGGAAGGCAATCCGGCCTCCCTCCCCGCGCCCCGGCGTTGGGTCGTTGCGTGCTCGCTACAGAAAAGCTGATTAGAAGTTTGCGTGCCGCCCCTTTTGGGGCGGCACGTTTTTGTGTGGGGTCCCTGTCTTCACAATTTCCGTCAAGCTTTTGGTTAGGTTTTGGTCGGATGGCGCAAGGGCGAAAGGGTAAAAGATTGCTGGCGAAAAAAGCTCAAAGAAAGTGCTGGTAGGGGAGTTGTTGAACTTTTCGACAGTTTTCTGACAAAAGAATCTTTGCGGCTATTGCCGCGGATTTCGTTGTCGCGGCCGCGATGGTGCGGGATGCTGGGCGCAAGCATCGAATGCTCCTATTGAGGAGGCCAACATGGATCTGTTTCTTGAGACCCCGCAGCAACAAGCCGAGCGCATGCTGCGCCAACAGCAGCGGCTTATGGAGATGCAAATGCAAGGGGCAGCCGTCCAGCCTCCTGCGCAAAACGCCGCGCCCGCGGTATCGTCTGCGGGTGAGGTGGACCCAGGAGCCTATTCCGTACAGCAAGATTCATATGCGCAGGAGCTTGCGTTCGACAAGCGTCGTGCGCGTCGCCGTCGCTGGGCCCAGCGCCTGCGTACGCTGGCGATGATCGTGCTGATCCCGTTGGGACTCGCGGCAATCTTCTTGGCCTCATATGCCCTTACGTGCATTCTCAACGGCGCTTCGCCCAGCGAAGTGCTCCAACATTTGACAGCTCTCGGCCAGCGCCTGGGCGATGTCGTAACAACCATCCGCGCCGGCTGGGAGAGTTAGCGTGCCAGTATTCATAGCGCAAAGGTAACTTGATGCGCCGCCGGCCACGCGCTGCATATGACAGGGTAAGATTGATTGCGGTTCGATTATTGTTCGATTGGGTTTGTTGGGCGGAGTCTATGTCTGCTGTTGATATTGTGCTGGTCGTGATCGCCTTGGTAGCGGTAGGAGTGGCTGTGGCTTGCGCCCTGCAGCTCAAGGGCCTTCGCGCCGAGCTGCGAGAGCGCAGCGATGGCGGTGCGGAGGCGATGGCGGCACTCGAGCAGGCCAACAACGCGCTCGATGCCCTGAACGTCGCGTTGGCAGAAACCCGCCGCACGGCCAATGCCATCGCGCAGCAGCAGACGACAGATGCGGCCGTGGAGCAGCAACGTTACCTGAACATCGCACGCGAGTTTTCGCAAGCTGGTGACCGGATGGATGACCTGCGCCGCGAGACGGCCCAACAACTCGGTGCCAACCGCGAGGGCATCGAGCACCGCCTGGACAAGGTGCGCGAGACGGTCGATGCCCAGCTGGGTGCTATCCGCAAAGACAACAACGTGCAACTCGATCAGATGCGCGCGACGGTGGACGAGAAGCTCTCCCGCACGCTCAACGATCGCCTGTCGGCATCGTTTAAGCAGGTGAGCGACCAGCTCGAGGCCGTGTACAAGGGCCTGGGCGACATGCAGTCCATCGCCACCGGCGTGGGCGACCTTAAGCGCGTGCTGGGCAACGTAAAGGCGCGTGGCATTTTGGGCGAGGTGCAGCTGGGTGCAATCCTGGCGGACATCCTCACGCCCGACCAGTATCTGGAAAACGTCGCCACCAAGCCCGGCGCCTCGGAGCGCGTTGAGTTTGCCGTCAAGCTGCCGGTAGACGAGGGCGATCCCGTGCTGCTGCCGATCGACTCCAAATTCCCGGGTGACGCATATGAGCATCTGCTCGACGCCCAGGAGTCGGGTGACGCTGAGGCCGTCGCCGCTGCGCGTAAGACGCTCGACGCCATGGTCAAGCGCGAGGCCAAGGACATCTGCGAAAAGTACCTGAGTGTGCCGGCAACGACCAACTTTGGCATTATGTTCGTGCCGTTTGAGGGGCTGTACGCCGAGGTTGTCAGTCGTCCGGGACTTATCGAGACCCTGGGCCGCGACTATCACGTCAACGTTGCCGGTCCCAGCACCATGGCGGCTATCCTTAACAGTCTACAGATGAGCTACCAGACGTTTAGGCTGCAAAAACGCACCGATGACGTGCTGCGCGTGCTTTCTGCCGTCAAGGCCGAGCTGCCGCGCTATCAGGCGGCGCTGCGCCGCGCCCAGCAGCAAATCGAGACCGCGGGAAAGACGGTCGAGGGCATCATCACCACGCGCACCAACGTCATGGAGCGCAAGCTCAAGGACATCGACGCGCTGGAAGACGCCGACCAAGCTGATGAGATCTTGGGACTCACGCCCGCGGGCCTTCTCACAGATCAAGAAGACGAGGAATAATTACAACAAGACGGTGGGGCGCCGGCGCAAACGCGGGCACCCCGCTGCTTTTCGCATCGTGCTTGCCTGAAGTGCGCTTTAGTATGCAACAATGACGTTTAGCCCCGCCAGATGTGAAAGGAAGCCCATGTCACAGAGAAGCACCAGTCCGCTCAAACGCTCAACCGTGCGCCGCACGCTACAGCGTTTTTGGGGCGTCACGCGCACGCAGCCGCTGATCGTCTTTCTCTCGGTGTTCTCGTCGGCGGGCTACATCTTTTTGCTCACGTTTGCCAACACCTACGTGATGGCGCTTATCGTCGACCGCGTCCAGGCCGGCCCCGTGGCGGGCGACCGGGTGTTTGAGGTCTTTGGCCCCTACATTCTGGCGCTTGTGCTCGTTAACCTAGTGGGCCAAATCCTCTCCAAGCTGCAGGACTACACCGTCTACAAGCTCGAGATTGCGGGTAACTATCACTTGGCGCGCCTGTGCTTCGACACGCTCTCCAATCAATCCATGACATTCCACACCAGCCGTTTTGGTGGATCGCTTGTGAGCCAGACGAGCCGTTTTATGAGCGGCTACACGGGGCTGGTGGACGTGACGGTGTATTCGCTCATTCCCACTATCACCTCGGTTGTCTGCACGGTGGCGGCGCTCGCTCCGGTGGTACCGACGTTTACCGTGATCCTGGTGGGCATTATGGTCGTCTACATTGCGTTTGTCTGGCTCATGTATAAGCGCATCATGCCGCTTTCGGCCGCGACGTCCGCCGCGCAGAACAAGCTGTCGGGCGTGCTTTCCGACGCGGTCACGAACATCCTGGCCGTCAAGACCTGCGGGCGCGAAGACTTTGAGCGCGACCTGTTCGATAGCGCCGACCGCGCCGCGCGCGACGCCGAGACGGTTTCGATGCACGCCATGATGCAGCGCAACTTTACGACCTCGGGCCTTATCGTCATCACCATGGCCGTGGTGAGCGTGTTCGTCGCGGGCGGCAACGCGTGGTTTGGCATCTCTGCCGGCGCGCTCGTCATGATCTTTACCTATACGTACAACCTCACCATGCGTCTGAACTACGTAAGCTCCATGATGCAGCGCATCAACCGCGCGCTGGGCGATGCGGCCGAGATGACGCGCGTGCTGGACGAGCCGCGTCTGGTGGCAGACGACGAGAACGCTCCCGAGCTCAAGGTGGGCGAGGGCGCGATTGATTTTGAGCACCTGAGCTTTGCATACCGTGACGCCGCGGCGGGCGAGAGCGTGTTCGACGACCTGACGCTCCATGTGGCGGCGGGTCAGCGCGTGGGCCTGGTGGGCAAATCGGGCTCGGGCAAGACGACGCTCACCAAGTTGCTGCTGCGCCTGGACGACGTACAGGGGGGTCGCGTACTCGTGGACGGTCAGGATGTCTCGCGCTGCACGCAGCAGAGCCTGCGCCGCCAGGTTGCCTACGTGCCGCAGGAGGCACTGCTGTTTCACCGCTCCATTCGCGAGAACATCGCCTACGGCCGCCCCGACGCCACCGACGAACAGATCCGCGAGGCGGCCCGCTTGGCCAATGCCCTGGAGTTTATCGACCGCCTGCCCCGGGGCTTTGACACCATGGTGGGCGAGCGCGGCGTTAAGCTTTCGGGCGGCCAACGCCAGCGCGTGGCCATCGCCCGTGCCATCCTCACCGACGCGCCGATTCTGGTGCTCGACGAGGCGACCTCTGCCCTGGATAGCGAGTCCGAGGCGCTGGTGCAGGAGGCGCTTGAGAACCTGATGCGCGGCCGTACCTCCATTGTGGTGGCACATCGCCTGTCCACCGTGGCGGCGCTCGACCGCATCGTGGTGCTGGCGGACGGCGAGATTGTCGAGGACGGTACGCATGCGCAGCTTGTCGAGGCAGGCGGCGAGTACGCAAGCTTGTGGGGCCGCCAGACCGGCGCATTTTTGGAGGCGTAAAGACCCCATACGTGGGACAATCGTGCCCATAGGTAAGTTATGCCGCTGATTCGAGGAGTCGTTATGCCACGCGAGACCAATGCCGCCAAGCGCGAGCGCGCCGTTGAGGTGTGCGAGCGCCTTAACCGTCGCTATGGCCCGGTTGAGTGTTTTTTGGACCACGAGAATCCCTATAGGCTGCTCATAGCGGTGTTGCTCTCGGCGCAGACGACCGACGCGCAGGTCAACAAGGTGACGCCGAAGCTGTTTGCCCAGTGGCCCACGCCCGAGGCCATGGCGGGGGCGAGCGTTGCCGATGTGGCAGATACCATTAAGTCGCTCGGCTTCTATAAGAGCAAAGCCAAGCACGCCGTGGAGGCCGCACAGATGATTGTCGCCGATTACGGCGGCGAGGTGCCGGCCGACATGAAGGAGCTTGTCAAGCTGCCGGGCGTTGGGCGCAAGACGGCGAACATCGTGCTCAACGTGGGGTTTGGCATTGTCGAGGGCATCGCGGTCGATACGCACGTCAACCGCATCGCGCACCGTCTGATGCTGAGTCCCAAGACGCACGCCAAAGAGCCGCTCAAGACCGAGCAGGATCTGCTCAAGATCTTGCCGCACGAGTATTGGGAGTCGGTCAACCACCAGTGGATCACCTTTGGCCGCGAGATCTGCGACGCCCGCAAACCCAAGTGCGACGAGTGCCCGCTGGCAGATCTTTGCCCGAGCATGCGCGTTTTGGGGTAGCTGTTTGGCGTGCGCTGGCGTGTTCACCTCATGCGCTACAATGATAATCAATACTTTTGACGTAAGACCCGCCGAGCTTGCCCCGGCGGGCTTTTGGCGTTGCGATGCCGGAGGAACAGCATGCTCATTCACCGTATAGCCGCGCAGCTCTACACTGCCGAGGCCTTGCAGACCGTCGAGGCCGGGCTCGACGCCGGCGAGGATGTGACGCTGGCCGTGTCGCAGTCGGGCCGCACGCTTATGGCGGCTGCTCAGTTTGCGCGCCGCCCGCGCCCTACGGTCTACATTGTGAGCGGCGAGGACGCGGCCGATCGCGCCGCGCGCAGCCTGGCCGCCTACGTGGGCCTGGCGCACGTGTGCCGCTTTTCCGAGCGCAAGGACTATCCGTGGCGCGAGCAGGCGCCCGACGATGCCGTGGTGGCGCAGCGCTGCGAGGCTCTGGGGCGTATCGTGCGCGGGGACAACTGCATCATGGTTGCCTCGGCCCGTGCATTGCTGCGTTGCGTGCCGCCAGTCGAGAGCCGCTACTGGGAGTCCACGACCTTTGCGGTGGGCGAGGAGATTCCTTTTGGCGAAGTGCCGCAGCGCCTGGTGGGCATGGGCTATACCAATGCCGGCGCCGCCGACGCACCCGGCCTGTTCCGCGTGCACGGCGACACCGTCGAGGTATTCCCCGCACAAGAGAAAGCGCCCGTGCGCATTGAGTTCTTTGGCGACGAAATTGATCGCATTCGCCGTATGGTGAGCTCTACGGGCCAAACCATCGGCAACGAGGACAGCATCGAGATCTTCCCGTGCCGCGAGCTGGCGCTTACCGACGAAGCCGTTCACAACATGCACGTGGCGCTCTATCGCGCAAGCCAGAGCGACAGCAAGCTGGCGGCACTGCTCGAGATGGTTGATGCGCGTATCGTCACACCCGAGCTCGACCGCTTTTTGCCGGTGATGTACGGCCAGACCGTGAGCCCGTTGGCGCACGTGAGCGGCAAGGCGCTTGTGGTTCTGTCCGAGCCGCGCTCGCTGTTCGACGACTGCCTGCGTGCCTACGAGGATATCGAGGCGCGCGCCGGCGAGGCGGGGATTGACCGCTTGGACGGCCTGTACGTGCGCGCCCAGCAGCTCGACTTTGGTGCTCAGCAGCGCCTGAACTACGTGAGTCTGATCCGCGCCGGCGGTGCGGTTACGGCAGAGCTCAAGATTGAGCAGCCGGCTATCGCGGGCTCGGACAACCGCTTTATGACGCGCGTTCAGGAAGTCGTGGGCAAGCGCTAT
This sequence comes from Collinsella sp. LCP19S3_D5, assembly GCF_052121415.1. Taxonomy (NCBI): domain Bacteria; kingdom Bacillati; phylum Actinomycetota; class Coriobacteriia; order Coriobacteriales; family Coriobacteriaceae; genus Collinsella; species Collinsella sp. LCP19S3_D5. The sequence goes on along the minus strand of NZ_JBQKEH010000012.1, from coordinate 20,109 downwards.
GCCTGCGTGTTTGCCATTCCCGACCGCGGAGCGCGCGAGTCGATGGAGCTCACCTTTGGCGACGAGGGCATTACCTTTGAGGAGTCGCTGACGGCCGCCCCCGAAAACGCCGGTGTTATTGGCGAGCGCGTACGCGTGGCAGCGGCAGATTCTGCCGACCGTGCTGCCCGCCAGGAGGCCCATGCCTCGATCCGCGAGCGCCGCGTCGATGCGCTCAACGCCCGATCGCTCGAGGCGGGCGCCGCCCAGGCTGCCGCCGGTGCTGCCGTACCCACCATCTCGCGCGGACGCGTGACCTTTGTGGATGCTGCCCTGCCGCAGGGCGTGGTGGTGCCCGATGCCAACCTAGCCGTGTTCTCGATCGCCGATCTCAATGCCCGCATGGACGCCAACCGCGTGCGCAGCCGTCGCAAGGTGGACATTACGCAGATTACGTTTCCGTTTAAGCCGGGCGACTACGTGGTGCACGCTACCCACGGCATCGCGCTCTTTAGCGAGATCGCGCGCCAGGAAGTGGGCGGCAAGGAGCGCGACTACTTTTTGCTGGAATATGCCGACGGCGACAAGCTCTACGTGCCGCTCGAGCAGGTCGACCGCATCACGCGCTATGTTGGTCCCGACGGCGACAAGCCGCGCCTGACTAGGCTCAACACCGCCGACTGGACGCGTGCCACCAACAAGGCGCGCAAGAACGCCAAAAAGCTGGCGTTTGACCTGGTCGATCTGTATACGCGCCGTTCTTCGATTACCGGTATCGCCTGCCCGCCCGACACGCCCGAGCAGATCGAGATGGAGGAGAGCTTTCCTTACGACGAGACGCGCGACCAGCTGGAGGCTATCGCCGATATTAAGGCCGACATGGAGGCGCCCAAGCCCATGGACCGCCTGCTGTGCGGCGACGTGGGCTTTGGCAAGACCGAGGTTGCCCTGCGCGCGGCGTTTAAGTGCGTGGACTCCGGCCGTCAGGTCATGGTGCTCTGCCCCACGACCATTCTGGCCCAACAGCACTACGAGACCTTCTTTGAGCGCTTTGCCCCGTTTGGCCTCGAGGTCGAGGTGCTCAGCCGCTTTCGCACGCCGGCGCAGCAGAAGCGCGCGCTCAAGGCGTTTGCCGAGGGCACGATCGACGTGCTCATCGGCACGCACCGCCTGCTTTCGGCCGATGTGAACCCCAAGAACCTAGGTTTGGTGATCATCGACGAGGAGCAGCGCTTTGGCGTGCAGCACAAGGAGCAGCTCAAAAACCTGCGCGAGCAGATTGACGTGCTCACGCTTTCGGCAACGCCTATTCCGCGAACCATGCAGATGGCCACGAGCGGCGTGCGCGACATGAGCCTGATCACCACGCCACCGACCGGGCGACGCCCCGTGATCGTGCACGTGGGGGAGTACGACCCCGACGTGGTGAGCGCGGCGATTCGCCTGGAGGTGGGCCGCGGCGGCCAGGTGTACTACGTGTCCAACCGCGTCAAGACCATCGACGACGCCGTGGCACGCGTGCACGAGGCCGCGCCCGAGGCGCGCGTGGGCGTGGCGCACGGCAAGATGAGCCCGCGCGAGGTCGAGGACGTGATGATCGAGTTCGCGACCAAAAAGATCGACGTGCTCATCGCCACGACCATCGTGGAGAGCGGCATCGACAACGCGACCGCCAACACGCTCATCATCGAGGATTCGCAGCGCTTGGGTCTGGCGCAGCTCTACCAGCTCAAGGGCCGCGTGGGCCGTTCTGCCACGCAAGCCTACGCGTACTTTATGTTCCCGGGCGAGCTGCCGCTCACCGAGGAGGCTACGGCACGCCTGACCGCACTCTCCGAGTTCCAGGACCTGGGCAGCGGCATGCGCATCGCCATGCGCGACCTGGAGATCCGCGGCGCCGGCTCGCTCATGGGCGCCGAGCAACACGGCAACCTGTCGAGCGTGGGCTTTGACCTGTTTACGCAGATGCTGGGCCAGGCCGTGGTCGAGGCGCGCGGCGACGACGATGCCGGTGTGGAGGCGGCGAGCGTGGGTATTAACCTGCCGGCCGACTACTTCTTGTCCGAGGAGTACCTGCCGGCGGTGGATCAGCGCGTGCTCGTATACCGTAAGCTTGCGGCGGCCGGGGACCTGGAGAGCATCGACGAGGTGCAGGAAGAGACCGAGGCCGCGCATGGCGAGCTGCCGTTGGCGGGACTCAACCTGTTCAATCGCGCGCGAATCCGCATTCGCGGCGAGCGCCTGGGGCTCGAGAGCGTTACGCTCAGCGGCGGTCGCATCACGTTTTTGGGCGTCGACGTTCCCAAGAAGGTGGCCTATGAGCTTAAGACCCGCTATGGCGCGGTAAACTTCCCCAAGAGCCGCAAACTGTCGGTGCCCTACAAGGCGGGCGCCGGCGCGGGCAGCGGCCTGGGTCGCGGTCTCGACGCCAACGACGGTACCGGCCCCGTGGCCGCGGCACTCATGCTGCTGCAGCAGCTGGGTACGTCCGACGATGACTAACGGGTCGACGTCGTAAACGCCCCATTTGGGCAATCTGGTTCCATCGAAAGGAAAGCATGTTCGGGTACATCTATAAGAAAGATGCCGCTGCTATCGCGGTTATCCTTGCCCTCTGCCTGGGCGTGGGCAGTTTCTTCGATTATCAGATCTCGAGCGCGCTGTTCAACATCGGCAGTATGTACGGCCGCTTTATCGAGGCGACCGGCGAGCTGCCGTTTGAGCTGACGGCGAGCGTCGCGGGCGTTATGCTCGTGCGCGCGGTGCGTCCCGACTCCAGGGGGAGCAAATGGCTCGCCGTGCTCGGCATCCTCGTCAATGTTGGCCTGACCGGCTACGAGATCGTTTCGTCCCTGAGGGTTGGCGGCAAACTCATCGTGGCTCAGTTGGTGCTGACGTTTGTGCTGGCCATCGTCGCCAACCTTATCGTCTATCGCCTCACGCGCACGACCGAGACCGACGAGCTCACACGCTGGGCGCTCATGGTGCTTGCCGTGTGGGTCGCTCAGGCCATCATCCTCAACGTGATCGTCAAGCCGCTGTGGTCGCGCCCGCGCATGCGCGTGGTCGAGGTGACGCCGGGGCTCGAGTTTCAGCCGTGGTGGGTGATCGGCAACCCCGACAAGCGGGCCTATATTGCCGCCGGTGTAGTCAAGGACGGCTTTAAGTCGTTTGCGAGCGGACACGCGGCACACGCGGCGATCGGCCTTATGCTCGCCGGGCTTCCCGCAGCGGCCTTTAAGGAAAAGCCGTCGCGTCGTCGTGTGGTCTTTTGGACGGCGGCTGCGGTTGTGGCGTTCGTCGCGTTTGGCCGCATCGTGATCGGAGCGCACTTTTTGAGTGATGTGAGCTGCGGTTTTGCTCTGGTGCTGGCACTTGAGTGCCTTGCCGCGCGCATTGCCTATCCCAGCGGCGTACAATAGCTCCGTTTGAATCATCTGGCCGATACCCGGTAAGAGAGGATTGCCATGCTCGCGTTTAACAACGATTATTCCCACGGCGCACACCCGGCGGTGCTGCAGGCGCTCGTCGACACCAATATGGAGCCGCAGCCCGGATACGGTACCGATGCGCATACCGAGCGTGCCAAGCAGCTTATCCGCGAGGCCTGTCAGGCCCCCGATGCCGACGTGTTTTTTCTGGTGGGCGGCACGCAGGCCAACGCGACGGTGATCGACATGCTGCTCGCGCCGTACGAGGGCGTCGTTGCTGCCGAGACCGGCCACGTCGCCTGCCACGAGGCGGGCGCCATCGAGTTTGGCGGCCACAAGGTGCTCACCATCCCCGGCTACGAGGGCAAGATGCACGCCGAGGACCTTGAGAACTATATCCAGGTGTTCTACGAAAACGAGAGCTACGAGCACACGGTGTTTCCGGGTGCCGTGTACGTGAGCCTATCGACCGAGTACGGCACGCTGTACTCCAAGGCCGAGCTCGCGGCGATTCACGCAGTGTGCCAGAAGCGCGAGATTCCGCTGTTTGTGGATGGCGCCCGCCTGGCCTATGCGCTGGCGGCCGATGAGTGCGACATTACCCTGCCCGAGCTGGCGCAGCTGTGCGACGTGTTCTACATCGGCGGTACCAAGTGCGGCGCGCTCTGCGGCGAGGCTGTGGTGTTCTGCGGTATGCACGCCCCGGCGCATCCCATTCCGCGTATTAAGCAGCATGGCGCGCTGCTTGCCAAAGGCCGCCTGACGGGCGTGCAGTTTGAGGCGCTCTTTACCGACGGCCTGTATTTTGAGATTGGTCGCCAGGCGATCGAGACCGCTCAGGCGCTGCGTCGCGTGCTGCACGAGCGCGGCTACCAGTTCTTCTTGGAGACGCCGACCAACCAGCAGTTTGTGATTCTGCCCAACGAGGACATGGGCCGCATTCGCGAGCATGCCTCGATTGAGTACTGGGAAAAGTACGACGAGACCCACACGGTGGTGCGCTTTTGCACCAGCTGGGCCACGACGCAGGAGGACATCGACGCGTTGGCGGCTGTCCTGTAGCCTGATGTAGTGACAAGGGGCTGCCCTGCGCCTGAGCTTGGCGCAGGGCAGCCTTTGTTTTTGAGGGGGAAGGGTTGTATGACCGAAATGTCCGAGCCGACGATTCGCCTGGCGACGCCCGACGATGCGCCGGCGTTGCTTGCCATCTATGAGCCGTATGTGCGCCATACGGCGATTACCTGCGAATACGAGGTGCCGAGCGTTGAGGAGTTCGCCGGGCGTATCGAGCGTACGCTCAAGCGCTACCCGTATTTGGTGATGGAGCTGGACGGGCGTCCGGTAGGCTATGCCTATGTGAGCCCGCTCAACAGCCGCGAGGCATACGACTGGTCGGTCGAGACGTCGATCTACCTGGCGCGCGATGTGCGCCACGGCGGGCTGGGCCGCAAGCTGCACGATGCGCTCAAGCAATGCCTGATTGCGATGGGCATCACCAACATGTGCGCCCTCATCGCCGTGCCGCACGACAAGGACGACGAATATCTGACGCACAACAGTCAGGATTTCCATGCCCATATGGGCTACCGCCTGGTGGGTGCCTTCGACCGCTGCGCCCAAAAGTTCGGTCGCTGGTACGACATGTGTTGGATGGAGTTGGTCCTGGCCGAGCGCACACCCAACCAGCCCAAACCAACCTGGTTCCCCGACCTCCCCAAACCTACCATTTAGGGACAGGTTTATTTTGGCAGGTTAGCCGATGGGTTCGGTGTATTTGGCGCGGTCGGTGCGTTGGATGCGCTTGGAGACATGGAGCGGTCGGCCGTCGGTGTCGTAGACGTAGTCGGTGATTAGGATCAGCGCCTGCCCGCGCTCAACGTTGAGCAAAAACGCCTCGTTTTGCGAGGCATAGCACACCTCAAAGGTTTTATGCCCCTGTGCCGGTGCGCGATGGAACTCCTGTCGCAGCGTGGCGTAGAGCGAACCGTTGATATCGCGATCGATGAGCGTCTCGAAGCTTGGCGGCAGGTAGGTGGTCTCCAGGCACAGCGGCGCGTCGTCCAGGTAGCGCAGGCGGACAAGTTTGACGAGCTTGCTGCCCACGGCGGCGTCAAAGAACTTAGCTATGCTGCCGGCCGCCTTGGCAAAGCCCGAGTCCACGGTGCGCGTGGTGGGCTTCATGCCCTGGCCTTCGACCTGCTTGGTATAGCTCGAAAACACCAGGTTGTTCTCGTGGAGCGCGGGCGTGTCGGCCACAAAGGCGCCACGCCCGCGCTCGGTGCGCACCAGGCCCTCATCAACGAGCACCTTAAGGGCGTGGCGTACGGTGCTGCGTGACAGCCCCGATTCGTCCATGAGTTCCATCTCGGAGGGCAGCTTGTCTCCGCGCGCATACGTGCCGGCAGCGATGCGATCGCGCAGCGTGCTCGCCAAGCGCTCGTATTGGGTCAGTTTCTTTTTAGATGTGACGCCCATATTGCCAACCTATATCTAACCTGTATGCTTACCTAAGCAAGCATGTATTCAATAAAACAATAAAACTGCTGGTAACAAGCTACCGAAAATCACAGCAGTAAAATTTCTAAGACAAATATAGCATACAACTAGTCGACATAACCAAAACATGTATGTAACTTGTATGCCTGTGATGAGCATCAAACGAGAAGAAAGGCTGATGCATGATGACTACTCAGGAACAGGTTAAGGATGTCGTCTCCCAGGTTTTGGCCGACAAGGCAGACAAGGGCGGCATCAAGCGCGTCGTGTGGATTGGCGCCGGCGGATCCAACGGCGGTAACTATCCTGCCCAGTACTTTATGGAGCACGAGGCCACGCAGGTCGTGAGCTCCAGCTACACCAGCAATGAGTTCGTGCACGCCACCCCTGCCTACGTTAACGAGAACACCTTAGCCGTCGTCGTGTCCATGCGCGGCACCAAGGAGACTATCGTCGCCGCCCAGGTCGCCAAGGACCACGGCGCCAGCACCATCGCCATCTATGTTGACGAATCCGCCCTCACCGAGGTCTGCGACTACAAGATCCAGTACGACAGCCTGGCCGTCGACGAGTCCTGCATGGGCCGCACCAACTCCGCCGTCGTGACCATGATCGCCATGGAGCTCATGCAGCAGACCGAGGGCTATGCCGAGTACGAGACCGCCATGGCCGCCTTCGACTTGGTCGACCCCATCTATCGCAAGGCCGTCGAGTACACCCGTCCGCTTGCTGCCAAGTGGGCCGAGCAGAACGCCGACAAGCCCTGCATCAACGTGATGGCTCAGGGTCCGCTCTTTGGTGCCGCCTACGTCTTTAGCATCTGCAACGTGCAGGAGATGCTGCAAATCGACTCCTGCACCATCAACACCTGCGATTTCTTCCATGGCCCCTTCGAGATCCTGGACAAGCGTACCTCGCTGTTCCAGCTCATCAGCGTCGGCCGCAGCCGCTGCAACGACGAGCGCGGCATCCGCTTCGTCAACCAGTACGGTGGCGAGCGCGTCTATCAGCTCGACGCCAAGGAGCTCGGCCTCAACGACATCAAGGACAGCGTGAGCGAGTACTTCAACCACCTGATCTTCGCGCCGATCCTCAACAACGTCTACATGCGTGCACTCTCTGCCGTCACCCACAAGGACTATATGACGCGCCGCTACATGTGGAAGCTCGAGTATTAGTTCCGCCGTTCTACCGAACGGCGGACCAGCCGACGCTGCGCGCCCGGCATTTGGCCAATCTGCCGTTCAATTTCAAAGGCGCGACCAAAAGGTCAGCGCCTTTTCATTTCACGGCACCTTGGCTCAAATGACGGGCGCTCGCTGACGTTGCCAAAACGTCGGCGTCGCCGTGTCTGTCAAGGGGCCGGTGCATTGGGGGCGGGTTACTTTGCACCAAGTTGGTCCTAGTCGTTGGGGACGCTCTTAAACGACTAGTCATTCAGGAACGTCCCCAATGACTAGTCGTTTAAGGACTAGTCGTTTAAGTACGTCCCCAATGAGTATGTGGGGGAGCAGATTTTTCCGTTCGGCGATTTGTGGCTTGAAAAATGTATATAACGACTATAACGTAGTGTGAAACATATTGGAAACAATACCGAGGAGGCTGCGTTGAAGAAAAGCAATCTGGGCTATGTGCTGGTGCTGATCGCCGCGCTTATGTGGGGCAGCATCGGAATCTTTGTAAACGGCATCTCGGCCATGGGCGTTTCGTCCCAGAGCATGGCTGCCTTTCGCTTGTTGGTCGGAGCGCTTATCTTGGCGCCGGTCCTGATGTTTATGGGCTGCCGCCCGGGTGAGGGGTCTACCGTGGCTCAGGGTCCGCTGGCCCTGTTCAAGGCAAGCCCTAAAGAGCTTGTTCCCTGCGCGCTTGTCGGTATCGTCGGTTTGGCCGCCGCCAACACCTGCTATTACGAGTGCATGGGCGAGGTGGGCATGTCCACGGCCTCGGTGCTGCTCTACACCTCGCCGGTGTTTGGCGTCATGCTCGGCCGCGTGCTTTATCGCGAGGACGTGACCCCTAACAAGCTCGTTGCCATTGTCTTTAATATCGTTGGCTGCGTGCTTGCAGTGACCAATGGCGACCTTTCCGGTTTTCATTTTTCGGTTTGGGGCGTCACGTCGGGTGTGATTGCAGGCCTTTGTGGTGCGTCGCTCGCGGTGTTTAGCCGAATAGCAACCAAGACGGTCCACCCACTGGCTGTCACGTTTTGGGGCTTTGTTTTTGGCGGTGCGGTTATGGCAGCTATCGCGGCTCCGTGGCCGGATGTCGCCGCGGCAATGTCGCCACAGCTGCTGCTGCTGTTCCTTGGCTTTGGACTCATCCCCACAGCCGTGGCTTACATCTTATATATGCAGGGTCTGTCCATGGGGCTCGAGACGTCGAAAGTTCCCGTCGTAATGTCATTCGAGACAGTTGTCACCGTACTGCTGGGCATTGGTGTCTACGCCGAGCCCGCCGGCGCGATCAAAGTCCTGGGCATCGTGCTGGTGCTCGCGTCCATCCTGATTATGAATACCGACTTCTCCAAGCTGCGCAACAGTGTGTTTGTCGGTCATGTCATTGAGAGCATGACCTTTAAGCCCAACGCGTGGTGGACGGAGAAATCGCAGGACATGGATCTGTTTAAGGAACGCACCGGCATCGCGCTGGAGCCCACCGTACAGGAAAGTCCCTGGTACTTCGTGCGATAGGGAATTGCGTGCGGCATCCGACCTGGGGTTATCCAGCCAGTGCCCGCCTACCCAGCCCCAATGTTTCGAGCACGTTAAACCCGTAAACGGTCGATTTTTAACCGCGAACGGTCTTTATACTAATTATCAATGTAAGTAGCGTATAAGACGTTATAATGACCATAACGAAAAGGAGGAGGCAAGATGAATCAGATCATTCTCGCATCTCATGGCGGCCTGGCCGCAGGCGCCAAAGACACGCTCGAGATGGTTCTCGGCGACGTGTCGAACGTCCACGTCGTGTCGCTTGCTCGTGACGACAAGGAGCCCATCACCAATAAGGTGGACGCCATGATCGCCACGTTCAACGCGGACGACACCGTCTATGTGCTGACCGATATGCTCGGCAGCTCGGTCAACAACAGCATGGTCGAGCTTTCCAAGAACGGCACGAAGTTCACGGTTGTCAGCGGTTTCAACATCCCGCTGGCGCTCACGCTCGCTATGAGCCCCGCCCCCGTCAAGGGCACCGAGCTCGCGGCCCTCATCAACGAGGCCCGCACTGGTCTGACCAACCCCAACGCACCGGTCGAGGCCGTCGCGGCTCCCGCCAAGAAGGCCAAGGCGTCCCGTCACAGCTCCGGTCCCGCCAAGATCGTCCTCGCACGTCTTGACTACCGTCTGCTGCACGGTCAGGTCGTCTTTACCTGGACCACCAAGGTTCAGGCTGAGCGCATCATCGTCGTCGACAACGCTGCCGCCAACGATGACATCAAGAAGGGCGCTCTTAAGCTGGCCAAGCCCCAGGGCGTGCGCCTGAACGTCTTCACCGTCGAGCGTGCCCTCGCCAAGATGGACAAGCTCAACACCCTCGGCGAGCGCGTCATGTTCGTCTTTGGCAACACTGCCGAGATGCTGCAGTTCTGCCAGGGCTACAAGCTCGACGCCATCAACCTGGGCGCTACCGCCAACCACGACGGTGCCGATCAGGTCGGCGGCAAGGACAGCTCCGTCTTCTTCGACGCCACGCAGAAGGCCGACATCAACCAGCTGCTCGACATGGGCATCAAGCTCTATGTCCAGCAGACCCCCACGTATCAGAGCGTCGACATCGACGCCAAGCTGTAGTCAACCAGGCTTTTGCCTGACTGAAAGGAGAAGGGTATGAATACGTTCATCAGTGCGGTGCTCGTCGGCCTTGTCGGCGTGTTCTGCATGTGGGACTCCCGCCTGCTCGGTCGTCTTAACTTCGAGCAGCCCCTCGTTGGCGCTACGCTCGTCGGTCTGCTGCTGGGCGATGTGCCCACCGGCCTTGCCGTCGGTGCCGCCGTCGAGCTCGTGTCCATGGGCCTGGTGCAGGTCGGTGCTGCCGTTCCGCCCGATATGGTCCTGGGCGGCATCGTGGCCGCTGCCTTTGCGTGCCTGACCGATGCTTCCGCCGAGACCGCCATGACGATCGCCATCCCGGTCGCCGTCCTGGGTCAGCTCCTCGGCATCGTGTTCCGTTCCATCATCGCCGCCCTCACCCATGTGGCAGATAGCGCGATCGATAACGGAAAGTTCAAGACTGCCTACCGTATGCACATCTGCGTCGGCACTGGTCTGTACGCCGTCATGTACTTCCTGCCGATCTTCCTCGCCGTCTTTGTTGGCACCGACCTGGTTCAGGCCATCGTCAACATGGTCCCCGAGTGGCTGTCCACTGGTCTTAACGTTTCGACCAAGATCATGACCGCCTACGGCTTGGCCCTGCTGCTCACCATGATGATCAAGAAGGGTATGACTCCGTTCCTGTTCATCGGCTTCCTGCTCGCCGCTTACCTCAACCTGTCCGTCATCGCGGTCGCTCTGATCGGTGTGTGCCTGGCTGTCGTCTTCATGGGCTTCAAGTTCAACGGTTCCCATGCAGCCGCCGGTGTCGATTCCGACTACGATCCGCTCGAAGACGACGAAGACTAAGGAGGAACACACTATGGCAACCGCAACCAAGGACGTGTCCCTGAACAAGAAGGTCAGCCAGTTCTTCTGGCGCTCCTGGGCCATCCAGGCCTCTTGGAACTACGAGCGTCAGATGAACATGGGCTTCCTCTATGGCATGGTTCCCACGCTCGATCGCCTCTATCCGGATGAGTCCGACCCCAAGCAGCTCGCTGCCAAGAAAGAGGCTTATCGCCGTCACATGGCGTTCTACAACTGCACTCCGCAGACGAGCGCTTTCGTCCTGGGCCTCGCCGCCTCCATGGAGGAGGAGTACGCCAAGGATCCCGAGAACTTCGATCCCGATTCGATCAACGCGGTCAAGACCTCCCTCATGGGTCCGCTTTCCGGTATTGGTGACTCCTTCTTCCAGGGCACCATCCGCGTTATCGCCTTTGGTCTGGGCGTTCAGCTGGCTCAGCAGGGCTCCATCATGGGCCCGATCCTGGCCATGCTCATCTCCATCGTGCCCTCCGTGCTGATCACTTGGTTCGCAGCCAAGATGGGCTATCAGGGCGGCCACGAGTACCTGAGCAAGCTTCAGGGCGGCGACCTCATGGAGAAGCTCATGTATGTCTGCGGCATCGTGGGTCTTATGTCCGTGGGCGGCATGATCGCTACGCTGATCGGCGCCACCACCCCGCTGCAGTTCGCTGACGGCACCGTCGTGATCCAGGACATCCTGGACGGCATGATGCCCCAGATGATTTCCCTTGGCCTCACCGGCCTTATGTACTGGCTCATCAAGAAGAACATCAACACCGGTTGGCTTCTTGTGATCGCCATCGTGGGCGGCATCGCCCTCTCCGCGGCCGGCATCCTGGCCTAGTCGCGCCCAAGCGTCTAACCGCTTTCCCCGGGGAGCCTGCCTGGCATCCCATACCCCAGGCAGGCTCCCATCCCTAAATGTGTCAAAGGGACAGTCCCTATGTCACATCTTCAATGGGCCGGCGACTCGGTCCAAATCACGGTAACCCTGCGCACGTCCGGCAAAGTGGCGCCGCAAAAATCGAAAGGAATGTGTCAGATGTACGAGATCGACCTTAACCTCCCTAAGCAGATCGTAGCTGACGTCCTGTCCAACCACGAGATCCACAGCGTCGCCTTCGTCGGCTGCGGCGCTTCCATGTCCGACCTTTACCCCGCCAAGTACTTCCTGGCCAACAACACGGACAAGCTGAACGTTCAGATCTTCACCGCAAACGAGTTCAACTACGACACGCCCTCCTGGGTCAACGAGCACACCTTCGTGATCACCTGCTCCCTCGGTGGCTCCACGCCCGAGACCGTCGAGGCCAACAAGACCGCCAAGAAGCACAACTGCCCGGTCGTCTCCCTCACCAACAAGGCCGGCTCCGCTCTGACCGTCGACGCCGACCACGTCATCATCCACGGCTTCCACGCCAACTACGCTGCCAAGTGCGAGAAGCCCGGCTATGCCATCGCTCTTGCTCTCGAGATCCTTCAGCAGACCGAGGGCTATGACCACTACGAGGACATGATCACCGGTCTCACCAACGTCTTCGACCTCTGCGAGAACGCCGCTCAGTCCTGCAAGAAGCTCGCCAAGAAGTTCGCCGAGGACTTCAAGGACGACAAGATGATCTACTTCATGGCTTCCGGTGCCTCCGAGAAGATGGCTTATTCTCACGCCGCCTTCCTGTTCACCGAGATGCAGTGGATCGACGCCGCCGCCTACAACACCGGCGAGTACTTCCACGGTCCGTTCGAGGTTTCCACCGAGGGTAAGCCCTACGTCTTCTTCATGTCCGATGGCGCTACCCGTCCGATGGACGCTCGCGCCCTCACCTTCCTTGAGCGCATGGGCGCCAAGGTCGCTCTGATCGACTCCAAGGACTACGGCCTGGCTGACGCCGTGCCCGCGAGCGTCGTCACCTACTTCAACCCGCTGCTGCACCTCGCCGTTATGCGCGAGTACGGCAACCAGATCGCCGAGGCCCGTCAGCACCCGCTGACCATGCGTCGCTACATGTGGAAGCTTTCCTACTAATCACAAGTAAGTAGACCTTATGGGTTGATTGAGAGGGGATGGGGTTTTCGCCCCGTCCCCTTTTTTGCTTTGGGGGCTTGTTTGTCGCGCCGCAAACCCCAGATAAAACCCACCAAAATAAACCTGTCCCTTTTTGGCAGGTGGGAGGAGATGCGTATGATCAAGGCAGTGCTGTTTGACATGGACGGCGTGCTGGTCGATACCGAGTGGTTCTACAACCGTCGCCGCGTGGCGTTTATGGAAGAGAAGGGGTTCCACTTTGACGAGATCCCCGACCTTTCGGGGTCTAACGAGCCGGCCATTTGGAAGGCGCTGGTGCCCGACGATGTTGAGCTGCGTGAGCGCCTGCGCGTGGAGTACAAGCAGGTCTACAGCCCGCACCACCCCGTTCCGTATGCCGAGCTTCTCAACGAGCAGACGGAGCCGGTGATGCGTGAGCTGCATGAGCGCGGCGTGAAGTGTGCCATCGCGAGCTCGTCCTATCGCGAGCTGATCGACGAGCTGGTGGAGATTGCCGGCATCGCCGACGTGCTGGACTACACCATCAGCGGTCACGAGTGCAGTGCGTTTAAGCCCGACCCCGAGATCTACCAGCGTGCCATGGAGGCGCTGGGGGTGGAGCCTGCCGAGTGCCTGGTTATCGAGGATTCGCCTCTGGGCATCGAAGCTGGCAAGCGCTCTGGCGCCCGCGTCCTGGCGCTGCGTCCGCACGAGGGCGTCAACCTGGACCAGTCTGCCGCCGACGTTGTCATTGACAATCTGTGTGACATCCTACCTGCCATTTAGGGACAGGTTTATTTTGGCAGGTTTTAACTGGGCAAATGCCGAATTCGCCGTGAAGGGATCGCTCTCTTCACGGCGTTTTTCTTTTGAGCGGCCTCACAGTCCTTCTGATGGTTGTCGAGAGAGGGTGAATTGAGGCGCCCCCGCACGCTCCATGCTACAATCGCGGGCATGCCCCACAACTATATCTGCCTTCGAAAGGAGCCTGCGTGGCGGATGCCATCGATCAGCTCACGGACCGCGTGCTCGTACTCGGCCGCCTCACCATCGTCCGCCGCGCCATTACTGCCGTGGCGGTCACGGTCTCTGCCGTTCTCCAGACATTCCTGATCCAGGCGTTCATTCGGCCCGCTGACCTGCTTCCGAGCGGTCTTACCGGCGTCGCGGTCCTTCTCGATCGCGTTACCTCGCTAGGCGGCGTTCACATCGACATCTCGCTCGGTATGCTCGCACTCAACATCCCCGTGGCGCTCCTATGCTGGAGCGGCATTAGCAAGCGCTTCGTCATCTTCTCGATGATGCAGGTCGTGCTCTCGTCGCTGTTCCTCAACGTCTTTCACTTCGCTCCATTTTTGGGCGACAAGATCATGCTCATCATTTTTGGCGGCGTGGTCTCGGGTCTGGGTGCTGCCATCGCGCTTAAGTCCGGCGCATCCACCGGCGGCACCGACTTTATCGCGTTATGGGTCTCCAACCACACAGGCAAGACCATCTGGGGCGTCATCTTTGGCTTCAACTGCTTTATCCTGGCAATCTTTGGTTTTATGTTTGGCTGGGACAAGGCGGCGTATTCCATTGTGTTTCAGTTTATTTCGACCAAGACCATCGACAGTTTCTATCATCGCTACGATCGTGTGACGCTGCAGATCACGACGCGTAAGGCAGACGAGGTTATGACTGCCTACGTAAACCATTTTCAGCACGGCATTAGCTGCGCCGAGGTCGTCGGCGGATACAGCCGCGAGAAGATGTACCTGCTGCACACCGTTGTCTCGACCTACGAGAGCCAGGACATTATCAGGCTGGTATGCGAGGTTGATCCCGGCGCCGTGATCAACGTGTTCCACACGCTCAACTTTGTGGGCGGTTGGTGGGGCGGTCATGTCGACGAACCCATGCCCACGGCCGTTCCCGATCCCGACAAGCCCGCACGCATGGCCAGCAGGCAGGTGCGCATCAGCGAACAGGACAGCCTGCAGCAGGACGACGGCAAGTAAGGTATTTGGTATTTTGCCGGCTCTGCTCAATCCTGTCCCTTTTTGGTAGGTAAGGTGTATCGTTTTATCGTTATGAGGTAACATAAAACTAGACGTTATATACGTATTTGTTATTCCGATATTTCGATAAGAGTGATTAGATATGCCTGCACCCAAAAATGCGCCGCTGTACCAGCAGATTTACGACGAAATCAAGGATGCGATCGAGAAGGGTGTTTATGCACCCAAGGAGCGTATCCCGTCCGAGCTTGAGCTTGCCGAGCAGTACGAGGTGAGCCGTATTACGGTGCGCCGCGCCGTAGAGGAGCTGTGTTCCGATGGCTATCTGGTTAAACAGCAAGGCCGTGGCACGTTTGTCTCCACGCCGCACATCAACCGCCAGTTTCATGCCTCGACGCTGCAGACGTTTACCGCGCTGTGTGCCGACAATGGCATGAAGGCCGGCGCGCATGTAATCGATCGCCAGATCGTTCCGGCGCGCCAAAACGAGATGGAGTTCTTTGGCCTGCAGAAGGATGCGCTGCTGCTGCATATCAAGCGCGTGCGTACGGCCGACGGCGAGCCCATCTTTGAGGAGAACATCTTTGTGCCCTTTGACGCCTACCGTGAGCTGTTGACGGCCGATCTTGAGGACAAGTCGATTTTTGCCGAGGTCGAGCGTGTTGGCGGAACGCCGATTGCCTCGGTTGGCTACCGCACGGTCGAGGCCGTTCGCGCCAATGCCGAGCAGGCGGCCGAGCTGGGCATCGCTCCGCACGATCCGCTGCTCAACCTGCGTGCCGGCTTTACCGGTCCCAATGGCGAGCCGGTTTTGCTCGGCAAGCAGTACTACGTGGGCAGCCGCTACGTCATGGTCATATAAGTTGCGCGGTTTTACCAAACCGCGTAACGGCTCGACGCTACGCCTTTGGTTCCGCCGTTCTAACGAACGGCGGACCGGTCGACGCTGCAAACGCCCCTAAGCGGCAATCTGACGTTCAATCGTCGGTCGCGTACCGAAGTACGCTTCCCTCCTCTTTCACGTCACCTTGCTCGCTTAGGGGCGTTTTCGCTGACTTATGCTCAACCAGCGACGTTTCCGCGCTTGTCAAGAATGTCCCCAATGACCACCCACCGTTTTTGGCTTGTGTACGGGCTCAAAGTGGGAGATTATCCACGCTCGTTCCCATCGGATTACATTGCCCGTGGCCGGCAACCGTGCGGCACCGGTCCGCGTGGCGGCGTATAATCGGCGGCAGATGACTCGGACGTTAGGAAACCATGACCGATAGCATGCAGCAGATGGCGCTCGATACGCTCGGCGCCTATTTTGGCTACACCTCGTTTCGCCCGGGGCAGGACCGCATGGTCGATGCGATCCTTGCCGGCCGCGATGCGCTGGGCGTTATGCCCACGGGCGCCGGCAAGTCCATTTGCTACCAGGTGCCCGCGCTCATGCTGTCCGGTATCACCTTTGTGGTGAGTCCGCTGCTGTCGCTTATGGAGGATCAGACCCGTGCATTGCTCGCGGCGGGTGCGCGACCCAGCTATCTCAACTCCAGTCTTACTCCGGCCCAGCAAAACACCGTGCTCAAGCGGGCGCGCGAGGGCCGCTACCAGCTTATGTACGTGGCGCCCGAGCGTCTGCTCGAGCCGCGCTTTTTAGCTTTTGCGCGGGAGGCCGCGGCCGCCGCCGGCATTGGCGTGCCGCTCGTGGCCATTGACGAGGCCCACTGCGTAAGCCAGTGGGGCCAGGATTTCCGTCCCGCCTACCTGCAGATTCGCGAGTTTATCGATTCCCTGCCGCAGCGCCCCATCGTGGCGGCCTTTACCGCTACGGCGACCGAGCGCGTGCGTGCGGACATTCAGCAGATGCTCGGCCTGCAAAACCCCGCGACGGTGGTGACGGGCTTCGATCGCAAGAACCTCTACTTTGGCTGCGAGGAGATGGGCGACAAGGCCAAGGCCGCGTGGGTGCGCGACTATGTGATCGCACATTCGAGTGAAAGCGGCATCGTGTATTGCTCGACTCGCAAGACCGTCGATGCGCTGGCAAGCGAGCTTGCCGAGGCGCTGGGCTCCAGCGGCATTCGCGTTGGCCGCTACCATGCCGGCATGGGCAACGACGCCCGCCGGCAAAGCCAGCGCGCCTTTATCGACGACGATATCCAGGTAATGGTTGCCACCAACGCCTTTGGCATGGGTATCGACAAGCCCAACGTGCGTTACGTGATTCACAACAACGTGCCCGAGAGCATCGAGGCGTACTACCAGGAGGCGGGCCGCGCCGGCCGCGATGGCGACCCAGCCAGCTGCCATTTGCTGTGGAACGGCAATGATTTTCGCATGCGTCGCTTTTTGATCGATCGCGGCGATGCTGCCGATGAGGCGCTCGATGACGAGCAACGCGCGTGGGCGCTCCAGAATCGATATCGACTGCTCAGCCAGATGGAGGGCTACTGCAATACCACCGGCTGCCTGCGCGAATACATGCTGCGCTACTTTGGCGACGAGGCTGCAGCCGAGCATACCGCCGCAGCCGGTGCTAGCGGTGCCGCCACGGACGACGCCGAGGGCTGCGGCAACTGCAGCAACTGCCTCACGCAGTTCGAGGTCGAGGACGTCACCGATATGGCCCGCGCCGCCGTGCGCTATGTGGCTACGCGTCCCATGCGTTTTGGCAAGTCGCTGATCGCCGACGTGCTCCACGGCGGCAACACCGAGCGCATTCGCCAGATGCATCTGGACGAGGACCGCGGCTACGGTGAGCTGTCGAGCGAATCGGTCGGGCGCATCAAGGATATCATCGGGCAGCTGTGCGGCCGCGGCTATTTGGCAACCTCACAGGGACAGTACCCGGTCGTGGGGCTGGGCCCGCGTGCCGGCGAGGTCGAGGACGAGGCGTTTGCCTTGACCGTTAAGCGTCGTGCATCCAAGCGCAAGGCCTCGGCCCGCGCCCGCCGTGCGGTGGATCTGCTGCGCGAGGAGGCCGAGCTGGATCAGCGCCCGCGCGTGGGCGACGATGCCGAGCTGTTCGAGCGCTTGCGGGCACTCCGCAAGGAGATTTCGACCGAGCTGGAGATGGCGCCGTACATGGTCTTCTCCGATAAGGCCCTGCGCGGTCTGTGCCGCCTGCGCCCTCAGACGCGCGACGAGCTTATCCGGGTCAACGGCATTGGCGAGAAAAAAGCCGACGCCTTTGGCGAGCAGTTTATGGCGGCGATTGAAGAGTTTGAATCCGAGCATGCACGGGATGGAGCGTAACGATGGTAGCCGATAGCAAGACCGACCGTACTGACGTGTCCGCCGTGCCGCTGTACCAGCAGGTTATGGACGACCTAAAGGGCGAGATCGCGCGCGGCGTGTACGCTGCCGGCTCGCGTATTCCTTCCGAGATGGAGCTCGCGAGGTCCTACGGCGTGGGGCGCATTACCGTGCGTCGCGCCATTGAGGAGTTGTCGCGCGCGGGATATCTCAACCGTCAGCAGGGGAGGGGCACGTTTGTGTGTGCGCCCAAGCTCAAGCGCAAGATTGTCCAGAAAGGCGACGTCCAGAGTTTTACCGAAGCCTGCGCTGCCAACGACATGGCGGCCGGAGCGCGCCTGGTGTCGCGCACGGTGATTGCGGCGACGCGCGAGGACGCGGCGTTTTTTGGCGTGGAACCCGGCTGCGAGCTCATCGTGGTCGAGCGCGTGCGCACGGCCGATGGCGTGCCCGTCATGCTCGAGAACAACGCCTTTGTGCTTGCCGACCATCCCTATCTGCAGCAGCTTGCCGACGAGGACCTTGCCGACAATTCGATTTTTGCGCTCGTTGCCGTGCATTCGGGCCGCGCACCGCTCAAGTCCGATCCCTGTACCGTGGAGATCGCGCTCGCTGATGCTCAGACGGCCCCGCTGCTGGAGGTGCCGGTCGGCGAGCCGCTCTTTTATATGGAGGCGTACTTTACCGATGCGGACGAGCGGCCCTTGCTGCTCGGGCGCCAAAAGATCGTGGGCTCGCGCTACGTGTTCGACATCTAACGTCCATAGATAGAACAATACAGAACAAGTTCGGTGAAATGAATTCACCTGCGACAGCTTGCGTGCTATAAATAGGACAACATAGAACGACCGCAGGTACGAGCTTTCGTCGCTCAAAGCCGCCACACAGGGAGGAATGTCACCGTGAACGCACACGATCTGGTTCAGGGAATTATCGAGCGCAAGGGTAAGATCGAGAATGTCTTTTGGATCGCCTGCGGCGGTTCGATGATTGACCTTATGCCGGCCAATGAGCTGCTCAAGCGCGAGGCAACCACGTTTACCTCGACGGTCTACACGGCGCGCGAGTTTTGCCTTATGGCCCCCAAGAGCCTAGGGCCGAAGTCACTCGTCATAGCCTGTAGCCACAGCGGCAACACGCAAGAGGTCGTCGACGGCTGCGAGATGGCGCTGGCCGCCGGTGCCGAGGTCGTGACTATGACTGACTACGCGGGCTCCAAGATCGATAACGGCAAGTGGACCACCTGGGTTTACCCGTGGGGCAAGGGCGAGTCGCAAGCCGAAGTTCCGCAGGGCATCGGCGCTCTGATCGCCGCCGAGCTGCTCGACCAGCAGGAGGGCTACGAGGCGCTCGCCGACATGTATGCCGGCCTTAAGCAGATGGACACACTGCTGCCCGCTGCCCGCGAGAAGGTCAACGCCGAGCTGGGCGATCGCTTTGCCGAGCTCTGCCAGCAGCACAAGTTCTTCTATATCCTGGGCTCCGGCCCCAACTTT
The DNA here is from genome assembly GCF_052121415.1 of Collinsella sp. LCP19S3_D5. Classification (NCBI taxonomy): domain Bacteria; kingdom Bacillati; phylum Actinomycetota; class Coriobacteriia; order Coriobacteriales; family Coriobacteriaceae; genus Collinsella; species Collinsella sp. LCP19S3_D5. Next base: position 807 of record NZ_JBQKEH010000012.1, on the reverse strand, counting down.
AGCCAGACCTACGCCATGGCCATCTGCTCGCTCATGGAGATGCAGTGGCAGCACTGCTGCTACATCCACTCCGGCGAGTATTTCCACGGTCCCTTCGAGGCTACCGAGCCCGGCGTGTTCTACTTTGTGCAGCTTGGCGCTGGTGAGTGCCGCCCCATGGAGGAGCGCGCACTGGCATTTCTCAACACGCACACCGATACAGTTATGGTGCTCGATGCGCTTGAGTACGGCGTGGGCGAGGTGCCTGCCAGCGTGCGTTCGTACCTGGAGCCGATCTTCTTCTATGCGATGAGCTGTGAGCTGCGCGCCGCCCGCGGCAAGGTATTTGACCACAGTCCCGAGGTTCGCCGCTACATGGGCGTCGAGCAGTACTAGGTAACGGGGAACGCGATTTTTCATGACGGGGCCTTCGCCAAGCGCGGGCCCCGTTTGCGTTACGGTGCCCCTTTCTGTTTGTCGAAAACGAAGTCAAATACTTTTCCCGAGAAGTGAACGACCTATTTTGGACCCCCGAAGCATCGACATTTTTTGACGCCAAAACAGCAGGAAAATCTTAATGAAACTGCAGTAAATGGTCTCCACAAAGTGCCGATGCTTCGGGGGCTCGTTTTTGCTCGTTCACTTCTCGGGAATAGTATTAGACCTAAATCTGCAAGCGTGTCGCGTGAGTCAAAAAGCGGGCCACGCCGGTGGGTTTGAACTGCCTCCCATTTCTTGGACACGAGAAATGGGAGGCTTTTTATGCGTGTCGACTTGAGAGTGAAACACGACATCGAGGCCAGGAAGGCGGCGATCGGGCTCTTCGAG